>JBKJOI010000402.1:0-4640 GCA_046595695.1 Haliangiales bacterium
GAGGGCCTCCTTACCCGCCGCTGATCTAACTTTCGGGGACGGTGTTCAGGATCTTACTTTCGGGTGCGGAAGTGCTCGATGGCAGGCGGGTGGGTGAGCGAGTGCTGCGCGTCCAGCGAAAAACCGCGTACATGTTTTCGGCAGCTTGTGCCCGAAAGTAAGATCCTGAACACCGTCCCCGAAAGTTAGATCAGCGGCGGGTAAGGAGGCCCTCGGTGAGGAGGAGGACGAGGAGGGCGGCGGCGAGGCCGTGCCACAGCTCGACCTTGCGGCGAGGGGGGCGGCCGTCGGCGGAGGCGATGGCCCCGGGGGCGGGGACGGCGGGGCCGCCGATGGGCAGGTCGGCGTCGTCGATGCGGCGGACGTCGGAGCCGCGCGGGTCCAGGTTGACCACGAAGTCGGCGGAGGCGCGCGGGCGCAGGGCCTCGCCGGCGCGCTGCGCGGCCACGTGGTAGAAGCCCGGTTCGGTCGTCGACAGGAACGACACGCTGGCGCGACCGCGCAGCTTGTCGGTCTCGTAGAGGGTCTTGCGGCCGCTCGGCGAGGTGACCTCGAGGCGCGCGTCCTCGGGCCCGACGGGCAGCTCGTGGACGCGGCCGACCAGCACCTCGGCGGGCAGCTCGCGCGTTGGTGAGCGCGCCAGGTAGCGAGTTGCCTGCTGCAAAAGCGGCAGGTAGGCCTGGTGGATGGGCAGGTCGGTCCAGTCGCGATCGATCGACGACGTGAACAGCAGCACGCGGCCCTTGCCGACGCGGCCTTCGACCAGCGCGGGCGCGCCGTTCTGGAAGCGCGCGAGCACGCGCCGGCCCTCGCCGCGCGTGCTCGGCCCGAGCAGGAAGATGCGGTGGAATCGCGCCGCGCGCAGCGCCTGCACGCCGGCGGCGCCGAAGACCGCGAACACCGGGTGCCCGGTCTCGAACTTGGCGGCCAGGCGCTCGGCCAGATCGTCGCGCTCCTTGGCGGTCGCGTTGGGCGGCGCGAGCGTCTGCGGCGACTTCAGCTCCTGGGGCAGGAGCGGCAGCATGCGCGCCGTGTAGGCGTCGCCGTCGACGTTGTCGCCGACGCTGACGAACAGCCCGCCGCCCTTCTGCAGCCACTCGGTCAGCGCGCCCACCGGTCCGTCGGCGAGCGCCTTCACGTTGCACAGGAAGATCACGTCGTAGTCGGCGAGCCGCAGCGCGGGCAGCTCGTCGGGCGTGGCCATGGACACCGCGAGCGCGCTGTCGGCGCGATCGCCGGGCCGCAGCGCGGTCTCCAAATAGAAGGTCTCGTCGTCGTGGCGCACGGTGCGCGGGTCGCCGTCGACGACCAGCACGCGCACCTCGCTGCGCAGCTCGAGGCGCAGGTGGCGCCGATCGTCGGCGCTCAGCGAATCGGCGTCGATCTCGATGGTGGCATCGGCGGCGCGCGCGTCGCCGGGCAGCGGCAGCGAGAAGCGCTTGGCCGCGCCCTCGCCGGGGCCGAGCGTGACCAGGCCACGCGCGACCGCGCGCGCCCCGACCCGCAACGTGACACCGACGTTGTCCAGCTGCGCGGGGCCGTAGTTGGCGATCTCGGCGGTGACGCGCACGCCGCGCGCGCCCAGGTCGGGCTCCTTCTCGGCGCGCACCGCGGTGATCGCGACGTTGTCGAGCGGCGCGCCCTCGGCGATGTCCTCGATGTGCAGCTCGGGGCCGGTGCCCGGCGGCCACGGCGGATCGCCGGGCGGGAAGCCGGTCGCCGCCAGCGCCGAAAAGAGGTAGACGCGCCGGGCCTTGTGCGGCGACGCGGCCAGGAGCGCGGCGGCGCGCCGCAGCGCCGCGGTGGTGTCAGCGGGGCGTGCCTCGACGCGCGCCTCCTTGAGGGCGGCGTCGAGCTTGAGGTGATCGCGCGACAGCTCGACGGGCGCCTCGGCACTCTCGGCGGTGAACAGGATCGCGACCTCGGCCTCGGGGCCGACCTCGTCGAGGGTGCGGCGCGCCGCGGCCTTGGCGCGCGTCAGCAGCGTCTCGCCGCCCGCCTTGTGGCCCATGGTGAAGGAGTTGTCGACGACGATGGCGACCGCCTGCGGTCCGCGCGCCACCGCCGGCCCCTGCCCGGCGCACGAGACCAGCGGCTTGGCCAGCGCCAGCGGCAGCGCCAGGCAGGCGAGCGCGCGCAGCAGCAGCAGCAGCGCCTCGCGCACGCGCAGGCGACGCGCGACCTTCTTGTCGGTGCCGAGCAGGAAATCGATCGCGCCGAAGCGCCGGACCGGCGCGCGCCGACGGCCGAACAGGTGGATCGCCACCGGCACCGCGACGCCGAGGATACCCACCAGCATGAGCGGCGCGAGGAAGTCCATCAGGCCGCCCCGGCCGCCCCGAAGCCGCCTCCGCCCGCGCCGAAGCCGCCTCCGCCCGCGCCGCCCGCCCGCACGACGCGCCCGCGCGACCGCGCGGTCAGGAACGACAGCAACGTCTGCTCGAGCGGCTGGTCCGTCGGGACCAGATGGTGCTCCACATTGCCGTCCGCGCAGGCCTTCTGCGTGCGCGCGAGGAACGCGTGCAGCTCGCGCAGGTAGTCGTCGCGCACCGCCCGCGGGTCGGCGAGGATCTTGCGATCGTCCTCCATCGACTCGAACTGCGTGAGGCCCTCGAACGGCAGCTCGAGCTCGTGCCGGTCGAGCGTCTGGAACACCGTCACGTCGTGCCGCTGCGCGCGCAGCCGCCGCAGCAGCATGGGCACCGCGGACGACGACGCCGAAGCCGAAGCCGACCTCGCCGCCGCCGTGTCGAACATGTCCGAGACGACCACGATCAACGAGCGCCGCCGCCGCGCCGTCTCGGCGATGCGGTCGAGCGCCGCGGCCACGCCGGTCTCGTCGCCTTGCCGCGCGCTGGCGCCCGCGACCGCCGCATCGACGACGCCCTCGAGCTGCCCGTACAGATCGTGCAGGTGCGTCGCCCGCGCCCGCGGCGGCACGTAGACCGCCGGCGCGCCGCCGCCGAACGCCAGCAGGCCCACGCGATCCTGCTGCCGGATGAGCAGGTACGAGAGCGCCGCGACCAGGTACGCCGCGTACTCGAGCTTGGCGAGGCCGTCGCCGCGGTAGGTCATCGAGCCGCTGCGATCCAGCAACAGGTACGCGGTCAGCTCGGTCTCCTCCTCGAAGCGCTTCACGTAGAAGCGGTCGAACTTGCCGTACGCCTTCCAGTCGATGTGCTTGATCTCGTCGCCCGGCGAGTACTCCTTGTGCTCGGCGAACTCGACCGAGGAGCCATGGTGCGGCGAGCGGTGCAGCCCGCTGAGCGCGCCTTGCACGATCGTGCGCGCGCGCAGCGGGAACGTGCCGACCTTGGAGAGCGCGACGGGATCGAGGAAGCGCATGCGGTGCCTGGAAGCGGCCGGCGCTACGGCTGGACGCGCTCGACCAGCCGGTCGATGAGCGCCTGCGAGGTGATGCCTTCGGCCTCGGCCTTGTAGTTCACGATCAGCCGGTGCTCGAGCGTGGGCCGCGCCAGCGCGCGGATGTCCTCGGTGGAGACCGCGAAGCGGCCGTCGAGGATCGCGCGCGCCTTGCCGGCGAGCACCAGGTACTGCGACGCGCGCGGCCCGGCGCCCCACGAGACGTACTCGCGGATGAAGTCGGGCGCGCCTGCACCCGGGCCCGGCGCGGCACCCGGGCCCGGCGCGGGCCCCGGCCGCGTCGCCCGCGCGAGCGCCACCGCGTAGCGCACGACGTGGTCGGCGACCGGCACGCGCAGCACCAGCTCCTGCAGCTCGATGATCCGCTCCGGCGACAGCACGCGCCGGAGCTCGGTGCGCTGCGGCGAGGTCTGCTGCTTGACGATCTCGATCTCCTCGTCGCCGCTCGGGTAGTCGACGTCGACCTGGAACATGAAGCGGTCGAGCTGCGCCTCGGGCAGCGGATAGGTGCCCTCCTGCTCGATCGGGTTCTGCGTGGCGAACACCAGGAAGGGCAGGGGCAAGGGATAGGTGTGGCCGCCCGCGGTCACCCGGTACTCCTGCATCGACTGCAGGAGCGCCGCCTGCGTCTTGGGCGGGGTGCGGTTGATCTCGTCGGCGAGCACCAGGTTGGCGAACACCGGCCCCTTGATGAAGCGGAACGCACGCCGGCCGCTCGCGTGATCCTCCTCGAGGATGTCGGTGCCTGTGATGTCCGAGGGCATGAGGTCGGGGGTGAACTGGATGCGCGAGAACGACAGGTTGAGCGTCTCGGCCAGCGTGGAGATGAGCAGCGTCTTGGCCAGGCCGGGCACGCCCACGAACAGGCAGTGGCCACGCGCGAACAGCGCGGTGAGCAGGTGATCGATGACCGCCTTCTGGCCGATGATGCGCTTCTCGATCTCGCGCAGGATGTCAGCGCGCGCGCGCGCGACCTCCTTCACCGCCTCGAGGTCGCCGCGCCCGGGCTCACCGACGCCGCCGGGGATGCTGCGCGGGCCCATGTCGGGGATGGTCTGGCTGTCCTCGCCGGCCGGGATGGCGAGTCGTCCGGGGACGCCGCCGTGATCGTTGGAGCTCATCGCTGGCTACTTCCCTCTCGCATGGTCGACAGGTCCGCCGCGCGCCACGCGGCACGCGGTCTTCTCCCGCTCGGCCAGGGCGTCGCGCCCGGTAGCGGTATACACCTCGGCGAGGCCGCAGCGCACCGCCGGATC
>JBKJOI010000447.1:0-5650 GCA_046595695.1 Haliangiales bacterium
GCGACCATCGATCGCGCCTGGCAGGCGACCCTCGAGCTGCGCTACCGCGCGGTCGGCGAGCAGGCCTACCACGCGGTCGTGTTCGAGCGCGCCGCCGCCGATGCCTACCGCGTGGTAGGCCTGCTCGCCGACCGCGCGGTAGCGCAGCTCGAGGGTCGCCTGCCAGGCGCGATCGATGGTCGCGTCGACGACGAACGGCTCGTCGGGCAGCGCCTCGGCAGGAGGAATGTGGTAGAGGCGCGCGGGCGCCGCGTCCTTCCCGTCCGGCGACGGCGCAGGCGACGGCGCAGGCGACGGCGCAGGCTCGGCAGCCAGCGCCGCCGTGGGCGCGAGCGCCACGAGCACCGCGATCGCCAGGGTTCCGTGCAGCTTCATGATGTGGCGCCTCACCAGTCGAACACGAGCGCGAGGCCCGCCCCCACGCCCGAGTGCTCGAGCGAACGTCCCTGATACGAGAGCTGCAAGGTCGGCGTCAGCCACGACAGCACGCGCAGCCCGAAGTCGGCCGCGAAGCGCACGCCCAGGTCGCCCTGAGTCGGCTGGTCACCGACGCCGATGGCGAGCCCGAGCGGAAAGCGCGGGAACGCCATCCACTGGAACTTCAGCTCGGACAGGAAGCCGATGCCAGCCAGCGTCGACGCGCCGAAGGTGATGTTGGTGCCCTCCTCGGCGCCGAGCCGCAGCTTGCCCTCGACGCCGAAGCCGAGGCCCTCCTGGCCCTGGCC
The DNA here is from genome assembly GCA_046595695.1 of Haliangiales bacterium. Classification (GTDB taxonomy): domain Bacteria; phylum Myxococcota_A; class Polyangia; order Haliangiales; family SHYZ01; genus JBKJOI01. Next base: position 726 of record JBKJOI010000447.1, read on the forward strand.
GGCGATCAGGCGGGTGAGCAGCGCGGTGCCCGGCCCGCTGCGAAACTCGAGCTCGGTGTAGCCGTAGTTGAACGCCGCCTCGGGCGGGTTCATCGGGTCGGAGACCGGATTCTTGAAGCCGCCCTCGCCGGAGAGCACGCCCATCCCGACGCGGATGCCATACAGGCGCGCGCGCAGCCGGTAGAAGAAGTCGGCCTCGAGCACGAACATGGTGTCCTTGGTGCCCGGGCGCGAATCGAAGCCACCGAAGTCGAGGTACGCGCTCGAGATGGACACGCGCGAGCGGTTGCGCGTCTCGACGAAGATGGTCGCCTCGCCGGGCGCGTCGACCGAGACCTGGATCGGCGCGAGCGGCGTGCCGACCGCCGAGCCGACCTCGCGCTCGGCGGTGAGCACCTCGACGAAGTACTCGACGCCAGGCGCCTGCACCTCGCTGGCGGCGATGGTGCCGCGCAGGTAGCCGTCGCCGTCGTGGGCCAGCTCGACCTTGCGGTAGGTGTCGGTGCCCAGCCGCCGGTAGTGCAGCCACGCGCCCGCGATCGCGCCCTGGCGCACCAGGAAGGCCAGGCCGAGCGATTTCTGCCACGGCCACCGGCGCGGCGCGGCGTGATCGATGCCATCGATCGTGCGCTCGCCGCCGACGCCGCCGCCGGCGCCCACGGCGAACTTCTCGCGCAGGCCGCGCAGGAGCTCGAGCTCGGCGCGCACCGCCGCGGCGTGCGGCGAATCAGGATGCTGCGCCAGGAAGACCTCCCACGTGGCGATGCGCGCGTCGAGCGGCTTGCCGATCGTGCCGTGCCAGGTCGAGACCACGAGCTGCGTCGCGGCGTCGGAGGCTGGCAGCGGCGCGTCGGGGACGCTCGGCTTCGGTGGGCCCGGATCGATCGGTTTCGGCGGCGCCGGCGGCTCGGGCTCCTTGCGCTCGACCAGCACCTCGACGAGGTCGCCCACCTTCACCGGGTACTCGAGCTCCTCGGCGGGCACCGCGACCGAGAGCTGGCCGCCGACCGCCTGGATCTCGAGCGCCCCGAGCGGGATCTCGTCGACGACCGGCTTCTGCGTGACCGGATGCTTGATGGTGATGCGCCGCCACGCACGCGCCGGCCGCCCCGGCACGAGCCCGCTGGCGCTGCCGACGTCGAAGTAGATCTCGCCGTCGCCCTCGTCGATGCGCACCACGGTGCCGCGCACCTTCACGTCGGCGTGCGCCGCGTGCGCGAGCGCCGCGTGCAGCCCCAGGACCACCACCGCCGCGGCGAGGCCGCGGATCTTGTTTGTTAGTGACGTCATTCTCCCCCGCCTGCTGGCGTGCGTGGCGTCACGAGCAAGCCGCCGGCCAACCCACAGGTGCGAGGGATTATGGGGGCTTAGCTCGGCCGGGGGCGACTTCGCTGGTGAGAATTCGTCACTGTCGCGCGTGCGAAGAGGTGAAGTCTCGTCTCGAAAAGCGCAAAGATGGGCACGTCATGCCTGACGAGGACAAGACCGGCCACCCGCAACGCGACCAGACCGACGAGAGCCTGCGGGCCGAGCGGAACCAAGCCGACGCCGGCCTCGCGAAGAAGCGCGAGGCCCTCGAAGAAGAAGCGGACGAGGTGGTCCGGCTCGCCCGCGAGCGCGCCGACGAGGTCGTGCAGGTGGCGCGCGACGACGCGGATCGCGCGCACGGTCGGCAGTCGACGGCCAACGAGGTCAGCGCCGAGAAGGAACGCGCCCGGGCGGATGGCGTTCTCGAGCGCGAGCGCACCACGGCCGACGCCGCGCTCGAGCGCGAGCGCGCAGAGCGGCGCCGCTACCTGGCCGACTTCCTGGCGGTCGAACGCCAGGCCACCGACGAGGATCTCATCGGGGAGCGGGCTCACGCCGATACCGCAATTGCCGCGCGCGACGAGTTCCTCGCCATCGTGAGCCACGACCTGCGCGCGCTGCTGGGCGGCCTGCAGCTGAACGCCGAGCTGCTGGTCGCGGACGCTCCCGAAGGTGAAGGCGGCGAGAAGATGCGCAAGCACGCCTTCACCAGCCAGCGACTGGTCACGCGGATGAACCGGCTGGTGAACGACCTGCTCGACCTGGCCAGCATCGAGGCCGGCAAGCTCGCCCTCTTCCCCGAGCCCGTCGAGGTCGCCAGGATTCTGCGCGACACGCTCGACGCCTTCGAGCCGATCGCCGCCGCCAAGCGCATCACGCTCGGCGCCGACTCGGAGGGACTGCCGGAGCTCGTGCAGCTCGACGGCGACCGGCTCCTGCAGGTGCTGGCCAACCTGGTCAGCAACGCCATCAAGTTCACCCCTGCGGCGGGCCGGATCACGATCCGGATCCGCAGCGCGGGCACCGAGATCCGGTTCGCGGTGAGCGACACCGGCATCGGCATCCCTGCGGACGCGCTCGAGGCGGTGTTCGAGCGGTTTCGCCAGGTCAGCAAGGACCGGCGCGGACTCGGGCTCGGCCTGCACATCTCGAAGTGCATCGTCGAGGCGCACGGCGGGAAGATGTGGGCCGAGAGCACGCTCGGCGCGGGCAGTACCTTCCACTTCGTGTTGCCGGCGTCGTAGGCCAGGGGCTGCAGTCGCAGGCGCCCGCGGCCCGGTGGCGTCGTCCCGGCGCGGGCTCTGGCGCTCTGGGCGACCCCCAGGGCGACCCCGGGCGGCGGACACATGGCGCAACATCCGGGACAGAACGCCGACATATGGCGTGCCTATTCTGGATGTACCTCGGTTCTCGCCCATCGCGTCGCGTCTGCGACCTCGCCTCGTTGCCGCCGCCAAGATCTCGCACATTATGTGCCATTCACAATGGCATTCTGCGCGCAGCAGACATTGCCGCCCGTGCGACCACGACCGCACTACGAATGACTGTTCCACCCCGCAGATTGCCATTTCAGTCCCAGGCCCGCGGAGCCAGGAGAGCGAAAACACGGAGCGGCGAGCGTGGCGTTCTTCTTGCTTGGGCAGGAAGTATGCAATTCGTACGAATCCTGGTGCCGCTCGTGCTCGCGCTCTCGGCCTGCTCGACGTCCTCGTCGGGGCAGCAGTCCTCCGCGGTCGAGGTGGACGACTACGCCATCCTCTCCACCCTCTCCACCTTCCGCAGCTCGCCAGCCTTCGTGCACGTGAACGGCGAGAGCTACGCGACCGCGCTCGGTACGGGCGCGCTCATCGACGTGTACGTCTCCGCCAACGGCTTCGCGCCCTACGCCAGCATCGTCGCCGAGGCCGACGGCTCGCTCGCCGAGGTCCCCGAGGGCACCGTGATCGTGCGCGAAGTGAAGGAGCCGAGCGGCGCGGTCAAGTCGCTGACGCTCATGTACAAGGGACCTCCCGGCTACAACCCCGAGCTGAACGACTTCTGGTTCGGGGTCACCGACCCGGCCGGCGTGCCGGTGCTGCAGGACGGCCAGCCGCGCACCGGCCGGCTCGCCGACTGCTACGGCTGCCACCTCACGCGCGTCCGCGACGGCCATCTGTTCGGCGTGCCCGGGGCGAACCGTCCCGGCAGCGAGCCGCCGCCGAGCACGCCGCCACCACCGCCGCCGCCCACCGCGGCGCCGCTGTGCGGCGATTTCATCTGCAACGGCATCGAGAGCTGCGAGCTCTGCGGCTTCGACTGCGGCATATGTCCGGGCGGCGACGACAACGATGGCGACGACGACGGCGACGACGGCGGCACATAGGCAACGCCCAGTCTTAGCCCTTCGAGGCGCCCGGGAAGACGTCGGTGGCGCAGGCCTCGCAGATGCCGTGAGTGATCTGCGCGTTGGTGTGCTCGATCACGTAGCGCTCCAGACTGGACCAGTAGCCCTTGTCGTCGCGGATCCTGCGGCACCAGGCGCAGATGGGCATCAGGCCCTCGAGCGTCTTGATGTCGGCGAGGGCCTCGCGGAGCGCGGCCTCGGTCGCCTTCTGCTGGGTGATTTCTGAGACCAGCACCGAGAAGCCCTTCACCTCGCCGCCCTCGATGTGCGGGACGTAGACGCAGAGGCTATAGCGCGGTGGACCGCCGGCCGGGTCCGGGATCACGCGCTCGAACTCCTGCCGCGCGCCGCGAAGCGCGCCCTCGATGTGGGGCAGGTTGAGCGGGTAGATGGGGCCGAGGAGCTCCTTCATGGTCTTGCCGATGATCGCCAGGGGATCGACGCCGAACCAGCGCAAGTAGGCGTGGTTGGCAAAGACACATCGTTGCGATCTGTCCCAGTAAGCGAGCATGCCGGGAACCGCGTCCACCACGAGTCGCAATACTTCCTGGTTCATGGGGAAGCCCCCTCGAGAGGTGTCGTCCGACGAAGACTCTGAATCTGAGGGAAGTAGCGGGACGCGTCCAGGTCCATTCGACCCACCCGAACAGGTCGGTTCGCCCGGGTCCCGTGCCACGCGCAGGTCAGGGCAGCAGCTCGAACGCGCCCGCGCCAGGATCCGCGGCTCCCGCAGCGGATGGATCGACGTCGATATCGGCGAGCACGTTCTGCCCGGTGGCGGCGTCCCAGACGCCGTCAGCGGCGAGGCGAATCGCGTACTCGGGCCGCAGCCGGATCGACGCGGCGTCATCGGGTAGCCAGAGCGACAGGCGGTGCACGCCGGTGGCCGCGCCGGCGGGTACGCGCACGCGCACGTCGATGCTGAAGGTCTCACCGGCGGCGAAGCGTCGCGCGTCGCTGCCCGGCAGCTCGAGATCGAAGCGCTCGCCGGCGCCGTCCAGGACCAGCCAGATCGAGCGCGGGTTGTAGGGCGCCGCAAAGCCGTCGTTGCGCACGCTCAAGCGCACGCGGAACGAGCCGCCCGGGCGCACCGCCGCCGGCAGCTCGCCATCGACGAGGACGAGCTGCCGGCGGCGGTCCGCCCGGGCGGCTCGTTCCGCGTGCGCGTGAGCGTGCGCAACGACGGCTTCGCGGCGCCCTACAACCCGCGCTCGATCTGGCTGGTCCTGGACGG
>JBKJOI010000497.1:0-5616 GCA_046595695.1 Haliangiales bacterium
CCACCTCCCTGTCGCTAGAGGATGTCGTTCACTGCCCGTCTCGCTCAGACCGAATGGCTGATGTGGCCGCGCTCGGCGCCCGCCATGAGCCGCTCGAAGTTGTCGTGGTCCACGCGGGCGCCGAGCGCGGCCACATCAGCCATTCGGTCTGAGCGAGACGGGCAGTGAACGACATCCTCTAGCGACAGGGAGGTGGCTCATGGCGGGACGCAAGGAAGAGCTGCACATGTTCCGGCTGATCGGCTTCATGCTGCTGCTCGTGCTCACCGTGCCGGTGGTGCTCATGACCGCGATCTTCATCGCGCCGATCCTGCTGGTCGCGATGCCGATCTTCATCGCCTGGTCGATCCAGGAGGGTGGCGCGGCCGAGCGGCACCACGACGACGCGATCCCGATCCCGGTACCGCTTCGAGCGCGCTGAGCGCCGCCTCCGGACCGGCCGCGCGCGGCTTACGCGGCCAGCTGGCCCGAGCCCGACGTACGCGCGGCTTCCATGACTTCTTCGTACACGCGGCGCAGGTGCTGCACCGAAGACGGCTCGCGGCCCTCGCAGATGTCCATGACCGCGCGCACCAGGCGCGCGTTGACCGGCGTGGCAATGCCGAGCGCGGCGCCGCGGCGCACGATCTCGCCGTTCAGGTAGTCGATCTCGGGGGTGCGGCCGCGCTCGATCGCGATCAGCATCGACGAGCGCATGCGCCGGTACTTGACGCCCACGGCCATGAGCACGGCGTGCTTGCTGGCGAGCGCGGGCGAACCGAGCGCGACCTGCCGCTCGCCGGCGCTGAGCGCCATGCGCACCAGGCTGACGCCGGCCACGGGCGCCGGGCGCACGCCGGCGGCGAGCGCGACCTCGACGATCTCCGACCAGAGCTCGAGCACCAGGCGGCGCACGAAGCGGCGGCGCAGGAGCGGCCCCAGCTTCTCGCCGCCGATGGCGCCGAGCGTGCTGGTCGCGCAGTTGATGGCCAGCTTGCTCCAGCGCGCGGCCAGCAGGTCGGGCTCGATCTCGACCGGTGCCACGGTCTCGAGCAGCCGCGCCACCTGCGTCGGATCCGGTGAGTCGGCGAAGGGCCGCCCGAGCTTGAACGAGCCGCGCGTGGTGCGCAGGTACGCGCCCGGCTCGGACATGCTCGCCCCCCAGACCACGACGCAACCGAGCACGCGCGCCTCGCCGACGACCTCGGCGGCGATGTTCTCGGGCAGGCCGTTCTGGCACACCAGCACCGGCGCGTCGGGGGCCAGGTATGGCAGCACGCCGCGCAGCGCGGTCGCCAGCGTGGTCGACTTGGTGGCGACGATGCACACGTCGAACGGTCCACCCGCGGCCTCGACCCGGGGTGGCGAAGCGGCCGGCACGCTCCAGCTCTCGCCGTCGAACTCGGTGACGCGGAAGCCGTGCGTCGCGATCGCGTCGGCGATGCTGCGGTTGCCGGTGACGGCGGTGACATCGATGCCGGCGCGGGTGAGCCGCGCGGCCATCACGCCGCCGACGCCACCACAGCCAACGACCACGATCTTCGTGCCCTTCATGCTGGGCCCGTGCTTACCACGATTTCCGGGCGCTCGCGCGCGCCACGGCTCCGGCACGATCAATCCAGCGAAATCAGGCCTTTATCCTTCAGCTTGCTGAAGGTGATCAGGGCCTCTACCTCGCGCAGCGGCGACACGCGCATGAGCGACAGCAGGTCCCAGCGACCGTCGATCCGGTCGACCAGGTAGCGCTCCTCGGCCGACATCGGCAGGCGCTGCAGCTCCTCGCGCGACTTGAGCAGGCGCGGCACGCAGAAGCGCGCCAGCAACGTGCGCGACAGCTCGGCGAACAGCCCGCGCTCGAGCTCCTGGTAGGCCTTGCGGATCGGCTCCGACGAGGGCGCCTCGGCGAGCGCCTGCTTGGCCAGCTCGAGCGCACCCGCGCGATCGCCGCCGCGTGCGCGCCCGCGCGCCGCCTCGATGAGCTCGGGAGGCGGCAGGGACGAGGTCCTGGCCTCGGCGCGCGGCACGGTGCGTCGATCGAGCTTCACGATGCCGCGTGTCAGCAGATCGAAGAGCCGCTGGTAGACTGGGAACGGCATCGAGTGCAGCGCCAGGCTGATCTCGCGCACCGAAAGGCCGCGCACCACCTGCTGCAGGATGAGCGCCGACGGTGAGCCGGGCTTCGCCTTGTCGATCCAGGTCTTGTCGGGGACGAAGAAGCGGCAGGCGTCGCCGGGAATCTGGGCACGCACCGCGCGCCACTTCTCGATGCGATCGGCGGCGGCCTCGCGCAGCGGCGCGAAGGGCAGGGTGACCTCGACCTCGAGTGGCCGCGGCGCGCCGGCGGAGAGATCGAACTGGAAGGTGCCAACCTCCCACGACAGCGCGTCGTAGAGGCTCTCGCGGATCTTGAGGTCGAGCGCCGCGCGGATCTGCGCCTCGGTCACCACGCCGTTCAGCAGCAGGATCTTGCCCAGCATGATGCCGTCGGAGGCCTGACTCGCGTAGGCGTCGCGCAGCTGCTCCTCGCTCATGCTGCCGTCGTTGATCAGGATCTGGCCCAGGTATTCGGCCGGGTCGGTCGAGCTGGCGCTGATGACGGCGCCCCCGGCCAGCTGGAAGCGGCGGGTCTGGTTGGCCCGGTCGAGGGTGAGCTCGCCGACCGGCTGCCGGCGCTCGATCCAGTCGAACACGTCGGCGATCGACATGGTGCTGAGCGAGCCGCGGAGCGTCATCGGGCGGGCTGGCAGCATAGCCCAGGATCCGGTAAATTCGGGAGACCATGACGTTCACCCCCGCCCGTCTCGTCGGCCTCGTTCTCACGGCCGTGGTGGTCGTGGTGCTGGGCGCCAACTTCGTCGCCGCGGTGAAGCCCGCGGTCGGACGCGAAAAGAAGACCCTCCTGGACGAGGCGTGCATGCCGCTGTCGCCCTCGCGCGGCAACGCCAAGCTGGGCGGGCTGCCGGTGCCCGCGCCCGACATCCAGGCGCAGGACTACACCGGCAAGATGGTCCCGCTCTCGGCCTACCGCGGCAAGGTCGTGCTGCTGAACTTCTGGGCCGCGTGGTGTCCGCCCTGCGTCGAGGAGATGCCGTCCATGGACGCGCTCCAGAAGCAGTTCGGCCAGGATCTCGTGGTCATGGCGGTGTCCTCGGATCCGAGCTGGAAAGAGATCCGCGAGTTCTTCGCCGCGACCGGGACGGCCATGACCATCCTCTGGGATCCCGCGGCGGCCGACTCGGCGGCCAAGGGCGGCAGCCAGGTCGGCGCGCTGTCGCAGTTCTTCGGCACCGAGAAGCTGCCCGAGTCGTACCTCATCGACCGCGACGGCAACGTTCGCTACCTGGTCGTGAACACGCGCAACTGGGCCTCGACCGAGGCACAACGCTGCATCCGCAAGCTGATCCAAGAATAGGACCGCCCATGGCCCACGTGTTGGTCGTCGACGATGAACCCGAGATCGTCAAGATGGTTTCCAAGATCATGGAGTCGCGCGGTCATCGCGTGACCCTCGCCCGCGACGGGCAGGACGCCCTGGACGCGGTCAAGCGCGACCGCCCCGACGTGATGATCCTGGATCTCAACCTGCCCAAGATGGATGGCTTCGAGGTGTGCAAGCGCCTCAAGACCGACCCGGGCACCAAGGCGATCCCGATCGTGATGCTCACGGCGGCCTACGTCACCATGGAGGACGCCACGCATGGCGTCGGCATCGGCGCCGACGAGTACGTGGTCAAGCCGTTCCTGCGCGAGGTGCTGGTGCACAACGTGGAACGCCTGCTGGAAGAGGCCGCGGCCGCGGCCGCGCCGAAGTAGGGCGCGTCGCCCCGGGGTCCTGACTAGATACCCCCGGTCAGCAGGAACCACCACTCGCCGAGCCCGTCGTGCGCGAGGCCGCGCGCGTAGCCGAGCTCGAACGTGCCCGGCTCGAAGAAGCCGAAGACCGCGTCGAGCCGCAGCGCCGCGCCCAGGGTGGGGCGGATCTGGCTGGCGTCGAAGTCGCCGTTGCCCGCGTAGCCGGCGTCGAAGAGCAGCGCGGCGTGCAGGCGCCGGAAGTAGAAGGGCAGGGTGTACCAGCCCTTCTCGATGGTCAGCAGGGGCACGCGGTACTCGGCGTTCAGCAGGTGGAACTGACGCCCGCGCAAGAGCCCCGGCTCGTAGCCGCGCATCACCGTCGAGTTGGCGCGCAGCCCGTCGATGATCGCGGTGGCGATGTCCTGCGTGCCCAGCCCGCCCAGCACGAAGGCGCCGTCGCGGAGGCGGTTGGTGGTCTCGATGCCGCCGGTCACCCGTACCGTCGCGGTCTGGCCCCACGCCCAGGGCATCTGCCCGAACCACTGCCAGCGGTAGCTGAGCTCGAGGCTCTCGAAGTCGCTGCCGAGATCCGGGTGGTTGTAGCGCAGGCCGCCCGATAGCGCGTAGCCGTCGATGGGCCCGTTCACGAACGCGGCGCGGCGTGCGTTCGACATCGACCAGCGCACCGACGCGCCGGCGAGCAGGCCGCCCTCGGGCGCGCGGGTCACCGCCGTGGACGGATCCGGCTCGGGCAGGCCCGAGACGTTGCGGATCCAGTCGACGTTGTAGCCGAACGACAGGTCGCCCGAGACCTCCTGCGTGCGCAAGAGCGGCAGGCCGATCGCCGCGCTGCCGCTCCAGATCTCCTCGGTGTAGCGGGTGTTCTGGTCGTCGATCACGAGCCCGGACGGGCGCGAGATGCTGCGGCCGCCCGCGAATCGCAAGGACGGCCACAGCCGCCCGTAGCCGTAGCCGGCGCCGAACGAGACGTCGCCGCGCTCGAACCCCACGGTGGCCCCGAGCGTCCAGCCGTGGTGGCCCAAGATGTCGCCGCCGCTGGTCGCGATCGTGACCCCCGAGCCGAACGAGTCGGTGGCCAGGGCAAGCGTCCAGGTGTTGGGCGCGAGCGTCTCGAGCGGGCGGTAGTGGCGCGGCTCGCTGATCCAGACCTCGTCGGCGGGGACGTCGATCGCTTCGGGCCGGTCGTTGACGTAGACCTCGGCGGTCAGCCACTGGTCGGGATCGACGCGCAGCTCGAAGAGCTCGAAGCCGTCGTGGTCGTAGCCCATGTAGACGATGTGCTTGCCGTCGGGCGAGACGTCGGGCGAAAACGCGCCGCCCAGCACGTTGGTGACCTGCCACAGCGCCTTCGTGTCGGGCGCGATGGCGTAGACGTTGTAGATGCCGGTGCGATCCGAGGAGAAGTAGATCCAGCGCCCATCGGGCGACCAGATGGGATCGCCGTCGACGGCGCGGTCGCGCAGGATGGGCCGGGCACGGCCGCTCGCGACGTCGAGCACCCAGATGTCGCGGAAGCCGCCCTTGGTCCACGCCGAGAAGGCCAGCTGCTTGCCGTCGGGGGACCAACTCGGCGTGTACGCCTGGTCGAAGCGCCACTCGCCCTCCCAGACGACCCGCGCGGTCGCGCCCTCGGCGAGCGGCATCACGCCGAGGCGCAGGCGCGAGTTGCCGTTGATCGTGAAGGCGACCTGCTTGCCGTCGGGCGAGACCGCCGGGTCGGCCGCGCGCAGCCCGCGGGTCAGCCGGTGGACCTTCATGCTCGCGAAGTCGAGGCGCCACAGATCGCCGTAGGCGTAGTTGGTGCGCCAGGTGCCGCCGCGCTCG
>JBKJOI010000577.1:0-4126 GCA_046595695.1 Haliangiales bacterium
GCAGGAATACGCGGAGGGCAGGAGCTCGGTGCGCGCGAGCTCGCGCCATCCCGAACCCGCGACGAGCGCATCATGGCGGGCGCCGCATGCGACGGCGAGTTGCGCGAGCTCGCGCGCACCGAGCTCCTGCCCTCCGCGTATTCCTGCGACCACTTGGCAAAATGGGTCTCCGCCTCGGATGGCTCGGGACCGGTGTCACGAACCCGCCAGGCTCCAGAGGGCAACCTGCACATCACGGCCACGCCGATACTCGAGGACGAACAGCTCATCGCGAGGTACGCGCCGAGCTGGAGCTGCGCGACGACGCGCTCATCGGCGTCGGTGTGGACCGGCTGGATTACACGAAGGGTATCGAGGAGCGCCTACTCGCCGTCGAGCGGGCGCTGGAACGCTACCCCGAGCTCGTGGGCCGCTTCAGCTTCGTCCAGCTGGCGGCGCCGAGTCGGACCATCATCGAGCGCTACCGGCAGCTCAACGAAGCCGTCGAGCAGCTCGCGGTGCGCATCAACCAGCGCTTCGGCCAAGGCAGCTACCAGCCCGTGATTCTGCAGCGCGAGCACCACGAGCCGCCCAAGGTCTTCCGCTACCTGCGCGCCGCCGACGTCTGCTACGTGAGCAGTCTGCACGATGAAATGAACCTGGTCGCCAAGGAGTTCGTCGCCGCCCGGGACGACGAACGGGGCTTGCTGGTCTTGTCGAGCTTCACCGGCGCCGCACGCGAGCTGACCGAGGCGCTCATCGTGAACCCCTACGACATCGAGGAAGCCAGCGCTGCGCTTCGTCGTGGCCTGTTCATGCCGAGCAACGAGCAGGCGCTGCGCATGCGTGCGATGCGCGACCTAGTTGCCGATTTCAATGTCTATCGCTGGGCCGGGCGCATGCTCGTCGATGCCGCGCGGCTGCGACGCCGGGATCGCCTCAGCGTGTCCGTCGGAGACCTGCTCCCGGCCGAGCCCCGGCCCTCCTTCGGCCGGGCGAGCACATGGCGGAACGACCTCCGCTAACGTTGGAGCCCATGCCACCGCCTACCTCAGCGCCGCCCACAGATCCGCGTCTCCTGCAGGCGAACGAGCGCACGTTGCTCGCCTGGATCCGGACCAGCATCGGCCTCATGGCCTTCGGCTTCGTGGTGGCGCGGTTCGGCGCGTCGGTCGGGTTCATGGACCCGGTCACGCCGGAGGGCCCGCCGCTTTTCCCATGGATCGGCGCAGCGCTCATCCTGCTGGGTGGCGTCGTCGACGTGCTCGCCGCGCGTCGCTTCGTACGCGTGCGTCGCGCGATGCTGACGGGGACGCCGATGCAGGTGTCCGGAGATCTCGGGCCCATCCTGGCGGTGGTCTTGTCCCTTGCAGCGATCGGATTGGCCGTTTCGCTCATGGTCCGCTGACCCCAGGTGGAGGCACTACGGCGGGACTGCCCCGCGGACCCCTGCGCAACATGGGGCCCGCGATCCCGGCCGCGCCGAGGAAACCGGCGATCGCGAGCGCGAGCCCATGGACGATCAGCGCCGCCGCGAGCACCTGGCCTGAGCGCCCACCGGGAGTGGACCACCTTGTGCTCGGGAAAACCGCGTCGGTGAGGAAGAACTTGTACTCGAAGCGGCGGAAGCGGTAGCAGCCACGAGCGAGGGTGGCTGAGCGCAGGCGCTCGCATGCGGCAGAACCGCTCGGGCGGCACCAGCCCCGAGGCCGCGATTTCACGGCGTTGGAGGCTGAACGGCGTGGCACCGCCCGTGCACCAACTCAACGGCGAGGGTCCATGAAGCTGGGACGTTTGATGATGTGGTCGCTGGCGCTCGCGCTGGTCGTGAGCGCCTGTAACTCGTGCACGTCGGGTCATGAGATGCAGCACACGAACCAGGGGCAGCCTGGCAGCGGCACGAGCGCCCACGGGATGAGCGGCGGCTAGAAGTGAAGCGCTAGACTTTCACCCACGTAGAATCCTCCGAGGTTCGACCGATAGGAGCAGAGCCATGCGGCAGGGAATGATGTGGTGGTTGGCGCTCACGCTGTCGCTGAGCGCTTGTGGTTCGTCCAAGACGAGCGAAGAGCAGCAACCCGGGAGCAAGGTAGCGCCGAGCGGCAGCGTGGGCGGGATGATGGGCGACGGCGGCATGATGGGCGGCCACATCATGGGCGACGGCAGCATGCATGGCTCACAGATGGGGAGCGGCCAGCACCCGGGGTCGATGGGCGACATGTGTCCAATGAAGATCAAGGGCACCACGGCGCACGCGGAAGACGTCGAGCGCGGCGCGGCCCTTTTATTCACGACAACGGGAGACGTCACCGAGGTCCGGGGCCGCGTAGGCAAGATGGCCGCCATGCACACCAGCATGCACGCCCGTGGCATGGGCGGCATGGCGGGCGACGGTGGGATGGCCATGAAGAAGGGCGAGATGATGGCCTCCAGCGTCAAGGTCGACGAGATCGAAGGCGGCGCACGCGTCGTTTTCACGGCCAGGGATGTCAGCAAGGTAGACGCGCTGCGCGCCGAGGTCCGCGATCACGCGGCGCACATGGCGACCGGCGACTGTCCGATGATGGGCGGCAACGCGACGCCTTGAGGCGCGCCCCACTGCGGGGACAGACACGCGACGTCGTCGCGTAGCTCCGGTAGCGTTCCGGAGTCGACCGATGAGCGCCACCGCGACCACTGGGTCATCCTCGGCATGACGGCCCTCGTCGCCCCGCCTCGCGTCGACGGTCATCCGGCGCGAGATCCCCGCGCTCGTGCTGTCAACCGCGGCGCTGCCGCTGGTCCTGCTCGACGGCCAGATCGGCCGCATCGATGCGGGCGTCCTGGTCTTCACCGCCTGGCCGTCCGCGGAACGCCACGCACCGGCGCCAGCGACGAGGCCGCGGTCGCGACGGAGGGCGCCGCCGTCGGCCGGCGCTCCGAGCGGTGAGGGCCGTGGGCGCCTCGCCGTCATCGCAGCCGTCGGGCTCGCGCTCCTGGTCGGCGGTGGCAAGCTGTTCGTGGAGGGGGGCCGTCGACATCGCCCGCGCGTTCGATGTCAGCGACCGCGTCATCGGCCTGACCATCGTCGTGGTCGGGACGTCGCTTCCCGAGCTGGCCGCCTCCTTGGTGGCGGCGCTGCGTGGTCACAGCGACATCGCCGTCGGAGACGTGCTCGGTTCGAACATCTTCAACGTGCTCCTCATCCTCGGCATGTCGGGGCTCGTGAGCCCACTCGACGGCTCGCTCGCGGCCATGCGCCTGGATCTGCTCGCCTGGATCTGCTGTTCGTGGGTGGGATGACGCTGCTGGCAGCCGAACGCGCGTCATCCCACGCCTCGAGGGCGCGGCGTTTTTGTTGGTCTACGTGAGCTTCCTGATCGCACTGCTCCTCACCTCGTAGCGGAGACGTTCATCTCAACGCCCCGAGCGGTCTGCTGCGCGGGCTCGTCAAGAACTGCCTGCGCGGACGCGGACGTCTCGGCGTCCTCCGTCTCGTGTATGGTCGGCGGCGATGATCGCCCCGTTCCGCGACGACGACACCGAGACGGGACGGCCGCTTCGCGGTGGCGCGATCGGCGTCGGAAGCAGCCGCTTCCCGGCTGAAGCCTGACCGCCTCGATGTCGCCGCCTGTGCTCACCCTGACGTTCGTCGCCGGTACGCTCGAGCTGCGCGGCCTCGCGGCCGATTCGCCCGCCGCGCCGGCCTGCTGCATGTGGGACGCGCGGACAGCCTGTCATCGCGCGCCCGCGATCGCCTACGCCGACCTGGTCCGAACCCTGGTCCGCGAGAAGGTTGCCTTCGAGGACCAGGCCCGGCAATACGCGACGCTCACCGAAGGAGCCCGCGTGCACCGCGAACCTCGCCCCTACCAGACCGAGGCGCTCGCCGGCTGGCTCGCGCAGCGCAGCCGCGGCGTGGTGGTCCTGCCGACGGGCGCGGGGAAGTCGCAGGTGGCCTGCATGGCCATCGACGCCAAGCGGCGGGCCACGCTCGTGGTCGCGCCCACGCTGGACCTGGTCCGCCAGTGGTACGACCTCTTGCGCGCCACGTTCGGCACGCCCGTGGGAGTGATCGGCGGCGGCGAGCACGACGTGCAGCCGTTGACCGTCACCACGTATGATTCCGCCTACCTGCACATGGAGCACCTCAGCGCACGCTTCGGCC
>JBKJOI010000643.1:0-6267 GCA_046595695.1 Haliangiales bacterium
TCGGCGAGCAAGCTGTTCATCTGCCCGGGCGCGGGCGGCGGCGGGGTCCCGGCCGCGGGCTCGCTCACCGGCCGCGCGGCCGCCACCGGAGGCGCCGAAGTGGACCGGGTCAGGGCCGGGCGCGGGCGCGGCGCCGACCCGGTGCGCGGCGGCGTCACCACCGGCGCGGCGGCCCGGGCGGGCGCCGTCTGGATGGTCCCGCTGCGCGACGCCTGGGGTGGCGCCTTGTTCACATTCAGGAGCTGGCTCGGCCGGCGGCCCGCCGCCTCTGGCAGCCCCGCCAGCGCGATCGGATCGGCGGCGGTCGGGCGCGGCCCGGGCAGGAGCGTCGTGCCGGTAGCCTTGCCGCCGGTCGGCTCGATGCAGCCGGTGACGAGCAACGCCTCGAGCGTGTGCATCACGGTCGCGGCGTCGGGCCAGAGCTCGAGGATCGCGGTCACCGAGGCGGGCTTCTCGAGGGCGGCGAGGATGCGCTCGCCGAAGGCGCGCACGATCACCGGACGCAGCCGCTCGCCGCGCGGGGTCATGTAGAGCGGCCGCCCGCCGACCGCGTCGACCGCGGTGATCGAGCTGTCGAGGTGCCCGGTCTGCTTGAGGCCGAGCAGCACGACCGGCCCGGGATCGAGCGCATTACCCTTGTGGCGATCGAGCAGGTCGCGGTTGGGCGTGTACGTCCAGGTGCCTTCCTCCCAGCGCAGCGCCGACACGATCTTGGCGCGCGCCTGCGCGGTGAGCGCCTTGACCAGCTGCGCGCTGCTCAGGATCTGCAGCTCGATGAGCGCTTCGCCCAGCTTCTCGCCCTCGTCGTGGGCGCGGCGCAGCGCCTTCTGGTGCTGCGCGGGCGTGATGATCCGGCGCGCCAGCAAGAACTCGCCGAGCGCCTCGGTGCGCTGGTTCGACGACACGCTGGCCGGGTGGCCGACGACGAGGTCGATGCGCTTCTCCAGCCCGGCGCGGTGGATCTCGAGCGCTCCGGTGGCGCGACGCTCCCACAGATCCAGCAGCAGGCGCGGCAGCGGCGTCTCGGCGAGCGAGCCCTTCGCGGGCAGGTCGGCCACCGCGGCGGGCGCGGCCAGCTCGGCGGGCTTCTTCTGCGGGTTGACCAGCAGCTGATCGACGGCGCTGGCCAGGTCGGCCAGCTGGTACGGCTTGGCGAAGAAGGAGCCGCGGAACTCGTCGCGCACGCGCGCCGACGCGCTGGGGTCGCGGTAGACGCCGCTCACGGCGATGAGCCCGGTGGCCTTGCCGTGCGCGCGGCCGCGGATGGCCTCGCACAGCTGGAAGCCGTCCATCTTGGGCATGAGCAGGTCGGTGACGACGATGGCGGGGCGCTTGTCGTCGAAGAGCGCGAGGCCCTCCTTGCCGTCGCCAGCCTCGATCACCGCCAGGTCGTGGTGCGCGAAGCGCGAGTCCTGGGTGAAGATCGTGCGCAAGAGCGCGCGCGTATGCTTGTCGTCGTCGACGATGAGGACGGTGGGCATCGGTGCGCCTACGTCGCCATGTGGCACGCGACCTCGCGGCTGGTGGTGGTCGTGTCGGGCGCCGCGCCGGGCCTGAGGCCCAGCTGTCGCAGCGGCGGCACCTCTTCGAAGCAGGCGCGCGGCTTGTCCTTCATCGGGCAGCGCGGGTGGAACGCGCAGCCGGGCGGCGGCCGCACCGGGCTGGGCACGTCGCCCTCGAGGATGATGCGCTGGCGCTTGCGCTGCGGATCCGGCAGCGGCACCGCCGAGAGCAGCGCGCGCGTGTACGGGTGGAGCGGCTGCTTGTACAGGGACGCCGCGTCGGAGAGCTCGACGACCTTGCCCAGGTACATGACCGCGACGCGATCGGCGATGTGCTGCACGACCTTGAGATCGTGCGAGATGAACAGGTAGGTGAGCTTCTCAGCCTGTTGCAGGTCCTGCAGGAGGTTCACGATCTGCGCCTGGATCGACACGTCGAGCGCGCTGATCGGCTCGTCGGCGATGATGAAGCGCGGCTTGACCGCGAGCGCGCGCGCGATGCCGATGCGCTGCCGCTGGCCGCCGGAGAACTCGTGCGGGTAGCGGCGCGCCGCGTCGGGGCGCAGGCCGACCTTGCCGAGCAGCTCGGCGACGCGCAGGTCGCGCTCGCCGCGGGTCGCGCCCAGCTTGTGGATCTCGAGCGGCTCCGAGAGCGTGGCGCCCACGGTCATGCGCGGGTTCAAGGACGCGTAGGGATCCTGGAAGATCATCTGCAGGTGGCGGCGGAACGGGCGCAGCTCGCCAGGCGGAAGGGAGGTGAGGTCCTGGCCATCGTAGACGATCTTGCCCGCGGTCGGCTCGAGCAGGCGCAGCACGGTGCGGCCTAGCGTCGACTTGCCGCAGCCCGACTCGCCGACCAGGCCGACGGTCTCGCCGGGCAAGATGGCCAGCGACACGCCGTCGACCGCGCGCACCTGCGCGGGCATGCGCGTGAACGCGCGGCGCAGCGGGCTCGCGCTCTTCGGCCACGCAATCTTGGTCGGGAAGTGCTTCTCGATGCCGACCAGCTCGACGAGCGGCGCGCTCACGTTGCCACCTGGGTCGCGTCCGCGACGGGGAAGTGACAGCGGACCGCACGCGCGCCGCCGGAAAGGGGCACGAGCTCGGGCTCCACATCGCGGCAGAGCTGCTGCACGGCCGGGCAGCGATCCTGGAAGCGACAGCCCTTGGGCAGCGCGTGCAGTGGCGGCACCATGCCGGGGATCTCCTGCAGGCGACCCTTGTGCGTCGTGTCCGTGCCCTGCTCGTCGAACGAGGGCACCGAGCGCAGGAGGCCCGCGGTGTAGTGGTGGCGCGGCTGGGCGAAAAGGTCGCGCACGTGCGCGCGCTCGACCACCTTGCCAGCGTACATGACCACGACCTCCTCGCAGGTCTCGGCGACGACGCCCAGGTCGTGCGTGATGAGCAGGATCGACATGCCCAGCTCGCGCTGAAGGCGCGCCAGCAGATCCAGGATCTGCGCCTGGATGGTGACGTCGAGCGCGGTGGTCGGCTCGTCGGCGATGAGCAGATCCGGCTTGCAGGCGAGCGCCATGGCGATCATGACGCGCTGGCGCATGCCGCCGGAGAGCTGGTGCGGGTAGGCGCGCACGCGTGCCTCGGGCTCGGGGATGCCGACCAGCTTGTACAGGTCGATGGCGCGCTCGAGCGCCTCGCGGCGCGACTTCTTCTGGTGCAGCCGGATCGCCTCCGCGACCTGGTCACCGGTGGTGAACACCGGGTTCAGCGAGGTCATCGGCTCCTGGAAGATCATCGAGACCTTGTTGCCGCGGATGGCGCGCATCTCGCGCTCGGGCAGGGCGAGCAGGTCCTTGCCGTCGTAGAGCACCTTGCCGCCGGCGATGCGCCCGGGCGGATCCTGGACCAGGCGCATGATCGACAGCGCGGTCACGCTCTTGCCGCAGCCCGATTCCCCGACGACGCCCAGGGTCTTGCCGCGCGGGATCTCGAACGAGACTCCGTCGACCGCGCGCACCACCCCGTGCTCGGTCCTGAACTCGGTCACCAGCTTCTCGATCGCGAGCAGCGGCTCGGCCATGAATTTCCTCGACGACGATAGCATGGTCACGCGGCGCCCGCGCGGCGGTGCGGCACGCGCGCCGCGGCGGGGGCAGAAAAGGCGATCTCGAGCCGGGCCGGGCTAGGGCTTGGCGGCGGGCGCGGCCGCCCCCGCGCCGCAGCGGGCGACGCCCTCGGGCACGTCGATGCGGAACTTCGCGTCGTCGAGCTCGACGTCGACCTCCTGCTCCTTCCACTGGATGAGCGCGTCGTTGCCGGGCTGCTCGAAGAACGACCTGCCGGGCATGCGCACCGTCTGGCCGCCCTGCGTCTTCACCGCGCGGAAGTCCTTGTGGCGGATCCTGAAGACCACCTTGCCGTCGGGGCCCTTGACCTCCGAGCTCAGCACGTCCCAGCGCCGCTCGCGCCCGTCCAGGACAACGCGCTGCTTGGAGCCGTCGGGCGCGACCAGGTCGAGCACCTCGTGGCCGCCCGCGGCGTCCCAGGTGAGCGTCGCCTGTGCGCCCGCGAGCACCGGCGTGCCGCCGAACATCATGGTGACCACGTCGTCGGGCTCCATGACCACGCGCAGCAGCTGGCCCACGTTCTCGGGCGTGGCCGGGCCGCACTCGCCGCAGTTGTTGTTGGTGTCGACGAAGCAGAACTGCGTGCCGTCGGAGGCGAGGTCGGCGGCCATCGCGCCGCCGCCCGGGTTCATCGCCATGTAGCGCAGCTTGCCGCCCCAGCCGGCGAGGATGTAGACGGTCAGGTTCGCCCGGTCCTTGCCGATGCGCGCGTCGGAGAGGGTCTCGGCACGCAGCGTGTGCACGCGCTCGCGCAGCGAGGTGAGGTGCGTGACGAGCGCGTCGGCGCCGGGGTCGGCGTAGGGGCGCGCGACGCGCGTGCCCGGGCAGGCGCACGCGAGCCACGCGAGCGGCACGAGCACGGCGAGCGAACGGCGCAGGGTCGGGGAGCGAGAAGCGACGGGGGGCATGCACCGCGGATCATGCAACGTCGCGCGCGTGCCGGCCCCCGAAAACGTCACGGGCGTGCTCTGCAGCACGCCCGGGATGAGAAGTCTGCTGCTGCCGAGGCCGCGGCAGTTACTTCTTCATGTCGCACTTCTCCATCTCGTCCATCTTCTTGGCGTCGATCACGCACTTGATGGTCTTGTCGTCCCACTTCTTTTCCTTGCACTCCTTGATGATCTCGTCTTTGAGGCCCTTCATCATGGCCTCGGCCATCTTCTTCTCCTCGGGCGAGGCCTTCTTCATCTCGTCCGAGCTAAGCATGAGCTCCATGGCGTGGCTGGCCGCGTTGTCACACGTCGCTGCCGGCTTGCTGCCACAACCAGCGCCCATCGTGAGGGCGCCGACAGCGGCCGTGAACGTGATCACCTTGAGCAGATTCCGCATCGCAATCCTCCTTGAACCCTACGTGGTCGTGGCCGTGTCCTGTGCGACGCCGTCTTGTACGCGGTCCGGGAAACGACCTTCCCCCCCGGGTGTTCAACGAAGTCGCGACGGAGATTATCAGGGAGGGGTGCGCAGGGGAAGCTCCATACCCGTCGCCCACGTGGCGCCTGCGGGCGCTGACGCGACGCCGGCGGACTCCGTCGGCCTACGTCGGCGTCCGTCGCTGCTGGGGGCGGAGCGGCTACTTGCTGCTGGCGGCCGGAGCGGCGACCAGCTTGACCCGCTCCTCGAGGTTTCTGCGCACGAAGTCGTCGGGGTCGAGCGCGAGCGCCCGGCTCCAGATCGCTCGGGCGTGCTCGCGATCGCCGCGCCGCAGGTGGACCTCGCCGAGGTGGAGCAGGATCTCGGGCTCCTCGGGCGCGATCTGATCGGCGAGCTCGAGCGTGCTGAGCGCCTCGTCGAGCCGGCCGCGCTGCGCGAGCAGCCAGCCCCAGCTGTCCAGGACGTAGCCGTCGTCGGGCGCGAGCTCGAGCGCGCGCGCCAGGTGCTGCTCGGCCTCGGCGAGCCGGATGCCGCGGCTGGCGTACGAGTAGCCGATGAAGTTGTGCGCCATGACGCTGTCGGGATCCTCGGCCAGGACCTCGTCGCGCATGATGGCGACGGCGCGCTCGGCGTCGCCGGTGCGCTCCTCGAGCGCGGCGCGCGCGAAGGTGAGATCGCGATCCTCGGGGCGGGCGGCCTGCGCAGCGTCGAGGACGGCGCGCGCATGCTTGGGCTGGCCCTCGCGCTCCCAGACCGCGGCGAGCGCGAGCGCGAGCGTGACGTTGTCGGGCGCGGCCAGGCGCGCCTCGTCGAGCAGCGCGCGCGCCTCGGCGTGCTTGCCGTCCTTGGAGAGCTGCTCGGCCATGAGCGCGCGCGCCTCGGCGCGCTCGAGCGCCTCGGGCGGGACGTCGGCGGCCACGGCGATCGCGGCGGCGCGGTCGCGCTTCTGCACCAGCGCGCGCGCCTTGAGCAGCCGCGCCATGTGCGTGGTCGGCGCGCGCGCGAGCACCGCCTCGGCGATGGCGAGCGCCTCGTCGGCGTGACGGACCGACAGGTAGAGCGCGCCGATCGCGACGCGCGCCTCCGGGGCGCGCCACTCGGCGTCGAGCGCGGCGAGCAGGTCGAGCGCGGCCTGGCGATCGCCGCTGGCGAGCAGCAGGCGGAACAGCTGCTCGCCTACCCAAGGGTCCTCGCCCGAGCGGTCGAAGGCGTCGCGCAGCGTCTGCGTGGCCTCGGCGGGGCGGCCGGCACGCACGTAGGTGCGCGCCAGCCGGACGTGCGCGTCGATATGACCGGGATCGAGGCGGATG
>JBKJOI010000644.1:0-5900 GCA_046595695.1 Haliangiales bacterium
CGCCCGCCGCGACCGCCGCCTGCATAGACGGCAGGCGCGAGGTCTGCACACCGAAGATCTTGATCTTCGGGTTGGTCTCCTTGATCGCACAGGCGAGGCCGCCGATGAGCCCGCCGCCGCCGACCGGCACGACGATCGCGTCCAGATACGGATTCTGCTCGATGAGCTCGAGGCCGAGCGTGCCCTGCCCTGCGATCACCGCGTCGTCGTCGAACGGATGGATCAGCGTGAGCTTGCGCTCGCGCATGCGGCGCAGCGCCTCGTCGAAGGCCTCGTCGTAGTTGGCGCCGCACAGCACCACCTCGGCGCCGTAGCCGCGCGTGGCCGTGACCTTCACGAGCGGGGTCGACAGCGGCATACAAATCTCGGCGCGGATACCTTGCCGCGTGGAGTGGTACGAGACGCCCTGCGCGTGGTTGCCGGCCGAGGCGGCGACCACACCCGCGGCGCGCTCGTCGGCGGTCAGGGTCAGGATCTTGTTGAGCGCGCCCCGCTCCTTGAAGGAGCCGGTCATCTGCAGGTTCTCGAGCTTCAGGTAGACCTTGGAGCCGGTCATCTTCGAGAACGTCTCGGAGCACGCGCAGGGCGACAGGAAGATGGAGCCGGCGATGCGGCCGCGCGCGGTCTCGACGTCGGAGATGGTGATCATGGACGGTCCTTGGCATCGCCGCCGCTGCCAGCGGCCGCTCCGTTTGCGCCGGCGCCAACGTCCTGGTCCTGCGGCGGGCGCTCTGCCGGAGCGTCGCGCGTGTCGCGGTCGCGGGTGGGCGCCGCGGGCACGACCGGCGAGCGTCCCGCGCCGGCATCGGCGTCGTGGGGCGCGTGCGGCGGCGCCGCGGTGCCACCGTCGGTGGCCTCGGGCGTAGCGGGGCTCCCGCGCCGCGTGTCGAGCCTGACCCGCACCGGCTCGACCGGCGCGATGGCGCGCGCGCCGGCGGGGGTGCGCGCGACGTACAGGCCGCCGACCAGCAGCGCGCCGCCGGCGGGACGGATCTCGACCCACAGATCGATCGCCGAGGGCTTCACGCCCGCCGTCGCCGCCTGCTCGCGGGTGACCTCGAGCACGCGCTGCGACACCGAGGGCACCAGCCGGCCGCCCTCCCAGGTCCACACGCGCACCAGCATGGCCAGCCGATCCTCGTCGAGCAGGGTGGTGAGCGCGACGATCTCGTCGCGGCCGTCCCCGTCGATATCGAGCGGCGCCACCTGGTCGATCGAGCCGAGCGCGAGCGTCGCGAGCCGGCGCAGCTTGCCGGGCGCGCCGCCCACGATGGCCAGCTCACTGCCCGAGACGACGAGCGCCTCGGCGTCACCCGAGCTCACGCAGGCCCAGCGCACCGTCGGCGCGGGCGCGCCGGCCGCCGCGACCGCGCCGGGGCGGGCGCGTCCCACCGGCGGCGCCGCCGCCAGCTCGGCGGGGGTGACCGCGGCCAGCTCGCCGCCGGTGCGGCAGTGCGCCGGCCGCGCCGCCGCGGCGACCGCGCCGGACAGGCCACGATCGGGTCGCGCGGGTGGCTCGGGCGCGGCGCCGCCGCCGGCCCCAGGACGCTGCACCAGCACCGCGATCACCCGCGTGTCCTTGTCGGCGAGCGTGGGCGGATCGTCGGTGAGGAAGCGCACGTTGGGCAGCTTCTCGAACTGGTAGACGCGGCGCGCACGCACCACGTCGCCGTCGTCGCGCGCGGGCCCGAACGCCGCCAGCAGCGCGGCGCCGCTCATGCCCACGGTCATGCCACCGTCGGTGCGCGCGATGTCGGCGGCGAGCACCACGATGAACGCCACGCGGCTGCGCTCGTCGGCGCCGATGAGCAGGCGGCCGTCCTCGGCGCGCACCATGCGCCAGCGCAGCAGGTTGCCGAGCTCGAGGATCTCGATGCGCGGGCCCTCCGGGGCAATGTGCGCGGCGTCGGCGAGCGGGGCGTCGAGCAGGTACGGACCCACGCCGTCTGAGCGGATCGCGTGCGGCGGGTAGACGCGCACATCGTCGGGCGCCGGCTTCACCGTGCGCGGCCCGGGCACGCCGGCGTCCGGCCGTGGCTTGGGCGTGGCGCGGCCGTCGCAGGCGAGCGTGGCGCACGAGAGCACGAGCGCGCAGATCGCCGGGCGCACGGGCATGCTCAAGTCAGGGCAGCGAGCGCGAGGGCGACCGCGGTGGCGAGGCCGGCGCCGAGCAGCACCCACGGCAGCGGGCTCCTGCCCTTCTCGATGATGGATTGGCCGAACGGCCTCGACACCGGCGCGCGCACCGGCGCCACCGGGGCACCCGCCGCGGGCGGCGCCATGTCGGGTGGCAGCGGGAAGACCATCTTGGCCGACGACTGCTCGAAGTGCACCGGCGACGGCACCGGCGGCGGTGCCAGCTCCGGCTCGGCGATCACCGGCACCTGCGCGGGCGCCTGCACCGGCACCTGAGCCGACGAGCGCGGTGTCGCCGCGCGCGCCGGCAGCACCGGCACCGGGAGGGGCTGCGGCGTGGACCTGCGCGGCCGTCCGCTCGCCGAGACCCCGCCGCCGGCCACCTTCTCCGTCTTGACGTCCTTGAACTGGCGGCCGAAATCGAGCGCGTCCTCGCCCTCGTCGTCGACCCAGGCCTCGCCCGCGACCACCAGCTCGGGGCGGCGGTCCTGCCCGGCGCGGTGGTTGAGCTCGTCCAGGTACTGCGCGATGCGGAACGGGCCCGACTTGAGGTGCGACTCGTGCAGGAACTCCTGCAGATCGCTGCCGAGCTCGTAGGCGTTCTGGTAGCGCTCCGACGGGTGCGGCTCGAGCGCGCGCATCACGATGGCCTCGAGCGCCTGCGGGAAGTCGCGGCGCGCGAACGTGGGCGGCTTGACCTCGCCCCGGCGCACCTTGTCGAGGACCTCGCCGGGCTTGCCCTTGAACAGGCGGCGCCCGACGGTGAGCTCGTAGAGCACGATGCCGAGCGCGTAGATGTCGGCCCGGTGGTCGGCCTTCTCGCCGCGCGCCTGCTCTGGCGACATGTAGTTGGCCTTGCCGGGCAAGAGCTTGCCACCGCCGGCGGCCGATCGCTTCGAGCGGGCGATGCCGAAGTCGATGATCTTGAGCCCGCCGTCGTTGGTGACCAGCAGGTTCGAGGGCGAGATGTCGCGGTGCACGACCTCGAGCGCCTCGCCCTGCTCGTCGCGCTTGGCGTGGAAGTAGCCCATGCCCTCGGCCGCCTGGCGCACGAGATCGACGGCGTGCGCGAAGGGCAGGAAGTCGCCCAGCTCGAGGCCGCGCTTGCACAGCTCGGACAGCTCCTCGCCGTGGATGTACTCCATGGCGATGTAGGGCGTGCCCTCGAAGTCTCCGACGTCGTAGACGTGCACGATGTTCGGGTGGTTCAGCGCGGCGCCGATGCGCGCCTCGTCGAGGAACATCTCCA
Organism: Haliangiales bacterium; assembly: GCA_046595695.1. Classification (GTDB taxonomy): domain Bacteria; phylum Myxococcota_A; class Polyangia; order Haliangiales; family SHYZ01; genus JBKJOI01. The sequence continues at coordinate 3,386 of JBKJOI010000644.1, forward strand.
CGATGCGCGCGTCCGGCCGGTACTTCTCCTGCAGCAGCTTGATGACGACGTCCTTCTCGAAGCCGGAGAGCGCGCGCTGCCGCGCGACGAAGATCTCGGCCATGCCGCCCGCCGCGATGCGGCGCAGGAGCGTGTAGCGATCGCCCAGCACCGTGCCGGTGATCTCCTTGGCGGCGCTCAGTGGCATGTCGTGAGCCCCCAGTGGCCCGCGAGCGCGTCGCGGGTGGCGTCGATGGCCGCGCGCGCCGGCGCCGACGCCGGCCCGGGCGCGGGTGCTACCTGGGGCGTCGCGGCGGCGGCGAGGACATCGAAGGTCGCGGCGACACACGAGGTGAGTCCGCCCAGGTCGTAGCCGCCCTCGAGCACGGCGACCAGGCGACCGCCCGCGACCTCGTCGGCGACCGCGCGCAGCGCCTGCGCCATGCGGCCGTAGCCGGCGGCCGAGACGCGCATGCCCGCGATGGGATCCTCGGCGTAGGCGTCGAAGCCGGCGGAGATGAGGATGAGGTCGGGACGGAACGTGCGCAGCGCCGGGACGATCACGTCGTCGAAGGCGGCGGCGTAGTCGGCGCCGCCCGAGCCGGCGGGCAGCGGCAGATTGATCGTGGTGCCCCGGCCCGCGCCCGCGCCGATCTCGTGCGACGCGCCGGTGCCCGGGTAGAGCGGTGACTGGTGCGTCGACACGTACATCACCGAGGGATCGCGCCAGAACGCCGCCTGCGTGCCGTTGCCGTGGTGCACGTCCCAGTCGACCACGGCGACGCGCGCCGCGCCCTGGGCGCGCGCGGCGGCGGCTGCGATGGCGACGTTGTTGAGGATACAGAAGCCCATGGCGCGATCGGGCTCGGCGTGGTGCCCGGGCGGGCGGACGACGCCGAACGCGCGCGCGTGACGACCGCCCAACGAGGCCAGCGTGAGATCCACGGCGACGCCGGCGGCGGCAAGCGCGGCGTCCCACGAGCCGGGCGAGAAGAAGGTGTCCTCGTCGAGGTAGCCGGAACGGCCGGGCACGGCGCGCGATATGTCGGCGAGGTAGCCCGCGGTGTGCACGAGGCCGATCTCGTCCTCGGTCACGCGGCGCACGGGCACGGCCACGCCACGCGCCGCGAGGCCCGAACGCTCGAGCCCGTCACGCACGGCGAGCAGGCGCTCCGGCCGCTCGAGATGACCCGGGGGCGACAAGTGGCCCATGAAGACTTCGTCGATGGCGTAGGCAACCGGCGGCACGGCGGCAGAATCTAGCACGTCCCACCGACAGCAGAATGCGATCGAGTGGGGACAATCTAACGGCGCACTCCGGAGCGCCACGCGCGCGGGTGCCGGGCCCGCGGCCAGCGAGGCGGAGGGAGCCAGCGTCGGCGCTCTACAGACCGAAGCCCACTTCGCGGATGACGATGGCCATCCCCGCGATCAACGCGAGGATGACCGCCCATTGCACGACCAGGTCCCAGTGCTCCCGTCGCTCGAGCTCTTCCAGACGCGAGAAAGGCATGAGGCACCTCCGTCACGAAAATATCAGGCCCGACCTCATCTTCCCACGTTCGCCCGCGCATGGCGAGGATTCCTTCGCGGCGCTGCAGGGATTCACGGCGAGCCGCTGCGCGCCAGCCGCAAGCGGTGCCGCGCGACCGATGTGAGACCCGCGTGCTATCTGGAAGTACGCGTGGGCTCCACCGAGGACGAATGGCTCTGGGGCTGGGACCCGACACCGGGCATCGTCTCGGTGTGGGCGGAGCCCGACGGCCGGGCGTTCGTCTGGCGCCGGCTGCCCGCGACGCGCGCGCTGGTGCGCGAGGACGTCCGCTTCCGCTCCTGGGCGCTGCTCGCGTCGCTCGCCGACCTGGCCCACCTGGGCGCCAGGCTGAAGCCTGAGCAGAGCGGTCCCGCGCCCGGACGCGTGACCTTCCAGGAGCTCGACGGGCCGGGCGCGCTCCGCTTCCTGGTGCGCGCCGACGACGGTCGCGAGCTGAGCGCGGCGGTGCTGCACGGGGCGCAGCGGCGGCTCGGCCGGCCGCTGCGGCGCCTGCGCGATCTCGACGCCACCGAGGTGCTCGCGCTGCCTCCCGAGGAGCAGTACCTGGTCGCCTCGGGGCGCACCTACTTCCGCGAGCTCGGCTTCGACGATCTGCGGCGCGCGCAGCTCGACCTCGAGACGACCGGGCTCGATCCCGACCGCGACCGTATCTTCTTGATCGCGCTGCGCGCGCCGGATGGACGCACCGAGATGCTCGAGACGCGCCCCGGCGCCGGCGGTGACGACGCGGCCGAGGCCGAGCTGCTGAGGCGGCTCTGCGAGCGCATCGCCGCCCTCGATCCCGACGTGATCGAGAACCACAACCTGCACGGCTTCGACCTGCCCTTCCTGGCCCGGCGCGCCCGCTGGCTGGGCGTGCCGCTCGAGCTCGGGCGCGCCGGCGGGCCGGGCCTGCGGCAGCGTCCGTCGGCGCGCGGCGCCAGCCTGGGCCGCGGCGGCGCTTCCTCGAATGCCGCCTCCGGCAGCGAGGATCCGGCCGAC
>JBKJOI010000666.1:0-6257 GCA_046595695.1 Haliangiales bacterium
AAAGGGAATAAGCCCATGAGTTACCAAAGCATCAACCCTTACGACGGACGACTCCTCCAGACGTTCGAGGAGTTCACCGACACGCAGCTCGAGGCGGCGCTTGCAACCGCCTCGACCTGCTTCGAGACATGGCGGCATATGACCTTCGCCAAACGCGCGGCCATTGTCGCAAGGGCCGCGGCGATCATGCACGCGCGCGTCGACGAGTTCGCGCGCCCGGTGACGCTCGAGATGGGCAAGCTCTTCGACCAAGCGCGAGGCGAAGTGGTGCTGAGTGCGGACATCATCGACTACTACGCCCAGAACGCCGAGCGCTTCCTCGCGCCACAGCGCCTCGACCCGAGCTCGGGCGAAGCCGAGGTCCAAAGTAGCCCGTTCGGAGTGATCTTCGGCGTCGAGCCCTGGAACTTCCCCTACTACCAGCTCGCGCGCTTTGCAGCGCCCAACCTGATGGCAGGAAACGTGGTGATGGTAAAGCACGCTGGCTGCGTTCCCCAGTGCGCGATGGCCTTCGAGAAGCTATGGCTGGAGGCCGGTGCGCCGGCGGGCGCGTACACGAACCTGCTGATCTCGCATGACCAGGTGAATCGGGTGATCGACGATCCGCGGATCAAGGGGGTGGCGTTGACCGGCAGCGTGGAGGCCGGCAAGGCGGTCGCCGGGAGAGCTGGACTGAGCCTCAAGAAGTCGACGATGGAGCTCGGCGGCAGCGATGCGTTCATTGTGCTCGAGGACGCCGACCTCGACAAGACGATCAAGTGGGCGGTGTGGGGCAAGATGAACAACATGGGCCAGTGCTGTGTCGCGGCGAAGCGGTTCATCGTCGTCGAACCGCTGGCCGATCGCTTCCTCGCCAAGTTCCAGACGGCGCTTGCAGCACTCCAGCCAGGAGACCCGATGGATCCGGCGACCACGATCGGCCCGCTGTCCACGGAAGCGGCCCTGGTGAAGCTGCTGGAGCAGGTCGATCGTGCCGTCGCGCAGGGTGCAACCGTCGTGACGGGCGGCAAGCGGATCGATCGACCGGGAGCTTTCATGCAGCCGACGATCCTGGCGGACATCAAGCCCAGCAATGACGCCTTCAGGGAGGAGTTCTTTGGGCCGGTCGCGCTCTTCTTCCGTGTCAAGGACGAGGACGAGGCAGTGGCACTCGCCAACGATTCCGAGTTCGGCCTGGGGGCCTCGGTCTTCACCGAGGATGTCGCGCGTGGCAAACGCGTGGCAAGCCGCGTCGATACAGGCATGGTGTTCATCAATCACCCGACCTGGACAACACCGGATCTGCCGTTCGGTGGTATCAAGAACTCCGGCTATGGTCGCGAGCTCTCCAGCATGGGCATACAGGAGTTCGTGAACAAGAAGCTGGTTCGCGTCGCTTCGATTGACGCTCCGGCGTAGGCGTCGGCTCCGTTCTGGCGGTTTAGTCGGATCGGTCCTTGCAATAGGTGCGAATAACTGGAGGTGGACAAATGGCGGAGACTTCAGAGAGCCGAAGCGGCTTGTATGTGCTGATGACGATCATCGTGATGTTGCTGATCGGCGGGTTTCTCTACTTCGGTGGGTTCGTGGGAAACCGCGGTGGCGGCGACAACGGCCACGGCGGCAACCACCAAGGCGGCGGCCGGTAGGACGAGCCCCTGCGATTCCGGTCTCGATGACGGTGGGCAAGATGTCGCTCAGCATCACTATCGCCTCTTCATCGGCAACATCAGCATGCGGTGGCCGAGCTGAGCAGCGGACGAGACGGCCCACGCAGTTACACTGTCACCCTGGAAGCCACGCAAATCCTCCGCGCGACGTGGTGGGCGTCGGGACGCATGGCGGCTCGCAGCCAGACGAAGAGGAGGAAGAGGAGGAAGAGGAGGAAGAGGAGGAAGAAGAGGAAGAAGATCGACGAGCTGCTGCGGATTCTCGGTCGGTTTCAGTAGCTCGAGTGAAGTAGGACCGTATTGCGCTTGCAGATCGCGAATGGTTTGCGGCGGGGCCTGCTGGTCGCGAACGTTTTGCGTAGACCGCCGGCCTCGCTATTTTGACGCCTCACTTTTGGGGCCGGGTCTTGCGGAGTTGTCGAAGAGGCGGGCCGTGTCGCCACCGCAACTCTCTCCCTGTCCGAGGGGGCAGACGTGGGCGTTCGCGTCGGCGACCTTCATGACTACCGAGCCACTCATCGCAAAAATGTTCGTAAGCACGTATGGGCCTTGTATTGCACCTCCTGAGCTGACTCGAAGCACAGATTCGACTTTCAACCCTAAAGGGAGACGCTCATGTCCATGCACCGGATCATCCTTGCTTCATCTCTCGTTGCGTTCGCGCTCTTCGCCGGGTGCCGTTCGAACGACTCCAGCAAGGCGCCGCCGCCCGCGACGAAGCTGCCGGACACCGCGGCGTCCATAACGCATGCGCGCCTGGACGATGATCGCCATGTCTCAGTCACCATCGACAGCGCGGGCAATCCCGAGCTCGCCGTCTCAGGGAACGACGGCGAGGCGAGGCCAGCGTCCGGCGTGGCCGCACGCGTCGAGATGGACGGCGGAAAGACCGTGCCGATGCACTTCGATGAGCAACGTAATCGCATGGTGGCGCCCATGGAGGGTGGAAGGCACGGCTGTCGCGCCGTGATTGCCGTCTCGGCTGCCAACGGGACCGAGGTGCGTCTGCCGCTGAACCTGTGCGCTGAGCGCGAGATGCGCCCCGGATCTATGGGCCCGGGTGGGATGGGGGAACATCCCATGGGACCCGGCGGGGGACCGCGCGCACCGATGGGTCCAAAATAACCAGCGTCGCCAGCGTCGAGGAGCGAGTCAATGAGCGAGAACGTCAAGAACGAGCGACGAACTTTCCTGCGCGGCGCGGTCGCCGGTGCGGCCGCGGGGGCAGCAACCTGGGTGGCGGCGCGGGGCGCGCACGGCCAGGATCAGGGCGGTGCCGCAGCAGGCGGACCGATGCCGGGCATGGCTGCACCCCCGACGAAGGCAGTGCCGGACGGCGCCAAGGTCACCAACCTCAGCCTCGAGTTGCGCGTGATCGAGCACGAGCTCGTCCCGGGCGTGGTCGTGCCAATGATGGCCTACGAGCGCCAAGTCCCCGCCCCGACCATCCGGATCGAGGAGGGAGAGTGGCTCGCGATCGACTTCCTCAACAGCAGCGATGAGATGCACACCATCCACTGGCACGGCCTCCTCGTCGGCGATTACCGCATGGACGGCGTGCCGTACCTTACCCAGCCGCCGGTGATGCGCGGCGAGCGCTACCGCTACGAGTTCCAGGCACGTCCGTACGGGACGCACTTCTACCACTGCCACTTCGGTACCAGCATGCACATGCAGGCCGGGATGTACGGCGCGCTCATCGTCGAGCGAAAGGACGATCCGATCCGCGCGCGCTATCCGTACACGCAGGACTACGTGCTCCTGCTGTCGTCGATCGACACGGTGTTCGTGCGCGATCAGATGAACGCCATGTTCGCGCGCATGCGCCAGCGTGACGCGCTGGCCTCGCGCGGCGCGCTCAGCCCGCTGACGCAGGCGGTGTTCGGCAACTTCGCCGAGCTGCGGCGGCGCGTGGCCAAAGGCTGGGTGCCGCCCTACGCGCTAGCACGCACCGAGCCGCGTCAACCGGCGCCGAACTTCTTCACCATCAATGGCAAGTCCTACCCCGCGACCGAACCGGTGCGCGTGCGAGAGGGCGAATGGACGCGCCTGCGCTTCGCCAACGCCGGCAACGTCAGCTTCGCCATGCACATCCACGGTCATGACTGGTACCACGTGTGCAGCGACGGTGCGCCCCTGCCCGCGCCGGTGCGCGGCAACACGCTCCTGGTGTCACCCGGCAAGACCGAGGACGTCGTGTTCCTCGCCGACAACCCAGGGATCTGGGCGCTCCACGACCATGACGTCGGGCACACCACCAACAATGGCATCTATCCCGGCGGCGCCATGACGCACATTGCGTACGAGGGCTTCAAGGGGGCCTACGAGCCGGAGGTGTCCCTTGACGAGTGATCGCGTGACCGGCGCCGTGGTCGCGACCGCGGTGTGGCTGGCCGCCTCCAGCGCCGCGGCACAGGTCGATCCCGCCGATGCTCCACGTGACGAGGCCACGCCCGCACCCGCGCTTGAGCTCGGTCTGGGCGTGCGCGGTGTGACCTCGCTCGGCGGCCGCCTCGATGGCGAGCAGAACGCGTCGACCTCCATCGACTTCTCGGACACGCTGGTCTACTTTCGGCCGCGCCTCGCGCTGTTCGCCGCTGACGCACGCGCGGGCGCATCGTTCGCCGTCACCTTCCCCGACGCCTACGCCGAGCCAGGCACGCTGCTGGTCGCCGACGCGCTCGTCTACATGGATACGCCGCGCCTGACGGTCCGGCTGGGCCGCGGCCGGATCAAGAGTCGGCTGCTGCCGCTGCCGACGCTTCGCGATGACGACCTCATCCGCTTCAGCGACACACAGAACCCGTTTACCGACGGGCGCTCCACCGCCGATCTCCAGTATGGCAACCTGCTGGACACCACGGTCTGGATCACGCGCCGCGCCTACGCCGAGGCGCACCTCGAGAACCTGCCGACGTTCGTGCTGGGACCGCTCGGCGCCGACCCGTTCGCGGTCAACTCGCTCGGCATGACCGTTGGCTACCGGCAGATCCCGTCGCTCACCGCCCTGTCGACGGTGCGACTGCTCGCGGTCGGCGGCAACGCCTATCACGTTTCCACCGCCGGGCAGCGATGGATGTTCGAGGTGACCGGGGCTGGCTGGATCAACCTGGTCGTCGATCCCGTGCACAACGTCGACCTGCGCGCGCAGGTGAGCTGGAGCCCGGGGATCGACGGCGTGGCTCCGACCACCGCGGCTGGGACGTTTCAAGCCGCCGAGATCTCGACCGCCGTGGCGCTCGGCTATACCTACCGGCGGCGGCTCTTGCCGACCATGCGCTTCGCGCTGGTGGGCGGCCAGCGACGCTACCTCGATGCGGGCGCCACGCAATTCAGCGTGGTGGGCAACGGCTTCTATTCCCTGGGCACGACCGTGGAGATCGGGCTGCAGTACCAGTTCCAGCGGCAGGACGAGAGCTTGCCGCTCCTGTTCGGTGAGGACGACGAGCACTCGATCAAGCTCGCGCTCGTTGGCTCGTTCGACTCCGTGATCAACCGACTGTTCGACGAGCGCGATTCATACCTGAACGTCGAAGGAGGCAATTCGCGATGAACACTTTCGAGACGAAGCGACAAGGTAACTGGGTGGTGCGCCGGGTGGTGCTGGCGGTCGTGGTCGCGGGTGCACTGCCGCTCGGCGCGTGCCGGCTGGGCGGGTCGGGTGGGAGCGGCATGAAGCCCGGCGGCATGGCCGGCATGGAGGAACCGGCGAGTAAGGAGGCGGGTGCGGCCAAGCCCGATCAGCGGTCGCCGAGCGAGCGCGACCCCTCGCTGCGGGTGCAAACGCCGCCGACGGGTGAGGTGGCGATGGCCGCCGCGCCGGATTCATGCCCGTGCACGTGCGAAAAGAACATAAAGGACAAGGACGACGCCATGGACAAGCCCATGGACATGGACCAGAAGGACCAAGGCGCCATGGACATGGAGGACGAGAAGAAGGCCGAACCCAAGAAGAAGGCGCCCAAACCGAAGCTGAAGAAGGCAAAGGACATGCCGCCCAAGGACATGCCACCCAAGGACATGCCACCCAAGGACATGCCACCCGACGGCATGGGCGACATGTAGCCCAGAGACGCGCGGACCCGCCCGCTCGAGCGCGCCGTTTCAGAAGCTAAAGGGGCACTCTGCGCAGCCGCAGCGCTTTGGCGATGACCGACACCGAACTCAGGCTCATCGCGGCGCTCGCGATGATCGGGTTCAGGAGCAGCCGGTGAACGGGTAGAGCACGCCCGCCGCGATCGGCACGCCGAGGACGTCGTCGTCGGGTAGCCCCGCCGGTTGGCCGGCGGGCCCGCACAGATCCGGACGTGCAGATTTCCGACATCCGGCCGGGCCGTGCCGGCTACCCCATTTTTCCTGCGACGCCGCGATCGTGACGCATCGTGTGCGCCGAGATTGAGCGGGCCGTGGGGGCGGCACAAAGCCCTGTACGAAGACGGCCAACCCGCATCAGTCCAAATAATGGAGCCCGCAAGCGGTTGGGGATCTGCCATCGTTGAACGAGACTCGTCGGCTGGGGATCGCTCTTCACGCTCGGCATGTTTGATGCAACTATGGGGCGGCTGCTAGGGGAGGAGGGCGACCCCGCGCGGCTGCCGGCTCGCCTCG
>JBKJOI010000082.1:0-9874 GCA_046595695.1 Haliangiales bacterium
TGGCCACGCACCGCATCTTCGGCACCAACCTGGTGCCCGAGGCAGTGCTCGACTGGGCGGGCACCCTGCTCGGGCCGGAGCGGATCTCGGGCCCGAGCAGGGTGCCCGCCCAGTCGAGCACTGCCTCGGGCACCAGGTTGGTGCCGAAGATGCGGTGCGTGGCCAGGCCGGCCGCGGCCGCGAGCAAGACGACGTTCTGCGTGGCCAGCGCCACGTGGTTGACCGCGTCCAGGCCCTCCGACGACGGCACCTTGGAGAACACCAGCAAGAGCACGGGCGCGCGCAGCACCGCCTCGGACGCCAGCCCGCGCGGCCGCACCGCGCCCAGCCCCCAGCGGCGCCCGAGCGCGTCGGCGACGCGCAGCAGCACGCGCTCGCGCTCGTCGCCGACCACCACCAGGAAGCGCCACGGCTGCTCCTGGTAGCGGCCCGCGTAGCGCCCGGTCGCGATCTCGAGGATCTCCTCGATCAGCGCGCGCGGCACCTCGTCGGGGTGGAAGCGCGGGGAGTCCCCGGCCTCCTCGACGAGGCGACGAACCAGCAGGAAGCGCTCATCGGTCGCGCTCATGGAGCTGGCGGCTTGGATGCCGCCAGCCCCGCGGCGATACCGGGGATCAGCTCGAGCAGGCGTTCGCGCTCGTTCAGCGACGGATCCTCGACGACGCGCTCGAGCAGCGCCTTGAGGGTGTCGCCGACGATCTTGCCCCCGCGCACGCCCAGCGCGGCCATGACCTCGGTGCCGTTCACGGCCAGGTCGCCGATGGACAGCGCCTGCTTCTCGGCCAGGACGCGGTCGGTGCGCACGCGCAGCTCGGCCAGCTCGGTCTCGGGATCCTCGCCGCGGCCACGGCCGATGACGTCGCCCTGGCGCAGGGCGAACAGGTCGGGCAGGAGCTCCACGCCGACCCGCTGCACGAAGCGCCGCACCGTCGCGTCGCTCCACTCGGGCGTGTACCAGAACATGTGGTGCGCGACCATTGCGACGACCCGCTCGCGGTCCTGATTGGACAGCTTGAGCCGGCGGCAGATCGCGTCGGTGACCTCGGCGCCGATGGTGTCGTGGCGGTAGAAGGTGAACTCGCCCGGCGCGTCGGGCTTGGGCGCGGCCGTACGCGGCTTGGCGACGTCGTGGAAGAGCGCGCCCAGCCGCCGCACGGCGTCACCGGGCGTGGCGTCGACGACGGCTACGGTGTGGGTCCAGACGTCGTGCGAGTGGTGGCGGTTCTGCGCCTGGCCGACCGTGGGCACGAGCTCGGGCAGGATCACGTCGAGGATGCCGGTCTGCTGCATGGGCACCAAGCCCACCGATGGACGCGGCGCGCCGAGCAGCTTCATGAGCTCGCCCTGGACGCGCTCGACCGCCACCTTCGACAGGGACTCGAGCGCCGATGGGATCGCCGCGAGCGTCGCGGGATCGATCGTGAACCCGAGCACGGCGGCGAAGCGGATCGCTCGCATGACGCGCAGGCCGTCCTCGCGGAAGCGCTCGCCCGCGTCCCCAACGGCGCGGATCACGCGCGCAGCCAGGTCGGCCTGCCCGCCGAACGGATCGTGGAGCGCCTCGGTGACCGGGTCGAACGCCATGGCGTTGACCGTGAAGTCGCGCCGCGACATGTCCTCTTCCAGCGTGACGCCGAAGACGACGTGATCCGGGCGGCGCGCGTCGGAGTAGGCGCCCTCGCCGCGGAAGGTGGTGACCTCGATGGCCAGCTCGCTCTCGAGCACGGTCACCGTGCCGTGCTGCAGGCCGGTGGGGATGGTCTTGCGGAACAGGCGCTGGACCTGCTCGGGGTGGGCGCTGGTGGCGATGTCCCAGTCGCCGGGCGTGCGCCCCAGCATGGCGTCGCGCACGCAGCCGCCCACGACCACCGCCTGGTGGCCAGCCTGCTGCAGGTGCTCGCACACGCGGCGCGCGCCCGCCGGAACGTCGGCGGCTCTCATGGTCGTCTCATCCTACGAGGTGGCGTTGGCGGCGCCGCGCAGCCGACCGAAGATGTCGTCGGCCTTGGCGCGCAGCTTGGCGGCGTCGGCCACCTGGCCGCCGCGCTCGCGGTAGATGGCAAAGGCGCGGTAGCAGCGCGCCAGCTCGAGCTCACTCTTGTGCGCGGCCAGGATGTCGATGGCGGAGCGGAAGTGCTGCTCGGCGCGCACCCGATCGGCGTCGGGGAACGCACCCGAGCCGAGGATCTCGCCCAGCGTGCTCTGCGCCATGCCCGCGTGCACGCGCGAGCCGACCTTCTCCGACAGATCGAGCGCGCGGCGCCCCTGCTCGAGCGCGCCCGGCGCGTCGCCCAGCGCCAGCAGCACCTCGGCGAGCCGGCGCGACGACTCGGCCTGGCCGAGCCGGTCACCGAGCGACTTGCCGATGTCGATGGCCTCGACCAGGTAGCCCTGCGCCTCGCGTGGGTGCTTGCGCAGGAGCTCGACCGCGCCCAGCCGGCCCAGCACGTGCGCCTTGCCCCACTTGTCGCCGATCTCGCGCGCCATGCGCATGGCCTCGGCGAAGAACTCGTAGGCGGCCTCGAGGTTGCCGTCGGCCTCGTGCACGCTGCCGACGTCGCACAGGCTGGAGATCACGCCGCCCTTGTCGTCGATCTCGCGGCGCAGCTCGAGCGCCTCGCGGAACTGCTCGATGGCGGCCTTGAACGAGCCGGAGTCGTGGTGGACGCGCCCGATGTTGGCGAGCGACAGCGCGATCGAGCGCTTGTCGCCGAGCGCGCGCCGGATCGCGAGCGCCTGGCGGTGGTGCTCGAGCGCGGTCGAGTAGGCGCCGCGCAGCCAGCTCACCTTGCCGATGTCGTCGAGCGCGCCCGCGACGCCACGGCGATCGCCGGTCTTCTCGAACAGCTGGTGCGCCATGCGGAAGTGCTCGAGCGCGCGGTCGTACTCGCCGCGCTGGCGCGCCAGGCGGCCCAGCCGGCCGTGCGCCGCGCCGCCCTTCTTGGGGTGATCGAGCAGCCAGGCGGTGCGCAGCATCTCGTGGAAGCGCACCGCCGCCTCGTCGAGGCGACCGATGAGGGCGAGCACATCGCCCAGGTTGTGCAGCGCCTCGATGCGCGCGAGCGCGTCGTCGTAGTCGAGCAAGGTCAGGCCGCGCTGGTAGAAGTCGACCGCCTGCTCGTTGGCGTAGCGGGTGCGCGCCTTGTCGCCGCCGGCGACGTAGCACTGCGCGGCGCGCCGGGTGTCACCGCCGCGCTCGTAGAGCTGGGCGAGGAACTCGAGCTGCTCCTCGGAGCGATCGGTCAGCTTGGTGTCGAGCCACTGCGCCGCGATGCGGTGGTAGCGCCGCCGGCGATCGGTGTCGATCATCTTGGTGCACAGCTCGCGCTCGAGGTTGTGCTTGAACACCACCTCGACGTCGCGCGTGATCGCCGAGTCCTCCGGCGGCAGGCGCAAGAGGTAGTCGCGCTCGGTGAGATCGTCGATGCGCTTCTCGAACAGGCTGCTCAGGCCGTCCTCGCTCCAGCCACCCATGGGCGGCGGCCCGGGCAGCTTGGTGGCACGGCCCTCCTCCTCGAACAGCTTCTCGCAGCGGGTGAGCGCGACCAGCGCCGACAGCCAGAACACGTTGCCGAAGATGGCGCCCTTCTCGAGCAGGTCGCGCTCGTCGGGATCGAGCGCGGCGATGCGCGCCTCGATGGCCTCCTCGATGGAGATGGGCAGCTCGGTCTCGGCGGCGAGATCGCTGTCGATGCGCCACTTGGCGCCGCTGGTGTCGATGGTGCCGTTGGCGAGGAAGAGCCGGATGAGCTCCTCCATGAAGAACGGGTTGCCGCCGGTCTGCTCGACCGCGTCCTCGATCAGGTCGTCGGGCACCGAGTCGGCGCGCGCCATGAGGTTTTTCAGGAGCCGCGCCGAGTCGAACGGCTCGAGGTTGCGCAGCTCGAGGCGCGTGTGGTCACCGGCGTGGTGACACCACCTGGGCCTGCGCACCAGGAGCTCGGGGCGCGCGCACACGACGATCACGACCGGCGAGCCGGCCAGACCTTCCGAGGCCTCCTCGATCACCTGCAGCGTGTCCTCGTCGGCCCACTGCAGATCGTCGAAGCAGAGCACGACCGGCGACTGGGCGGCGTCGACCTCGATGAAGCGGCGGAAGATGGCGCGCGCGATCTCGTCGTGCTGGCGCTGGTTGTCCTCGAAGGCGCGCAGGAACGGCGACTCGGGGAAGCGCAGGTCGAGGAACGAGCCGAGGAAGTGGACGACCTCGCCGACGCGGCGGTCGCCGAAGACGTCCTGGATGATGTGGTGGAACTTGTCGCGCGCGAGGTCGGAGCTGTCGCCCTCGCTGATCTCGAAGCGATCGCGCAGCAGGCGCGAGATCGCCCCGTAGCGCGGGCCCTCCTTCACGGCGTGGCCGCGGAACACGCGCACCGGCACGGTGATGCCCTTGGCCCAGTCGGCCACCAGGCGGCTCTTGCCGGTGCCCTGGTTGCCGAGCACGGTGACCACCTGCGGCGCCTGGTACTCGACGGCGCGGAGCAGCGCGCCGCGCAGCGTCTCCATCTCGGTCTCGCGGCCGACCAGCGCGGAGATCTCGCCGCGCAGCGTGAAATGGCCGGTGGTGCCTTCGGTACCGAACGGCGTGAGCAGCTGCGTGGAGCGCTCGAGCTCGCGCGCGATCGGGGGCAGCGCGGGCGGCACCGGCGCGCTGGGCGCGGGCGCGTTCGGGACGGGAATCGGCCGGGGCACCGCGCTGGCGCTCGCCACCGGGGCGCCCGGCGTGCTCGGCAGCGGCGCCGGTGGCGCCGGCGGCAGGGGCGGTGGCGGCGTGCGCTCACCCTCGGGTGGCCTGCGCGAAGGCGACGCGAGGGCACCCGCGGGCAGCGGCGGCGGCGGCGTGCGGTCGGTGTCCTTGGGCTTGCGCAGCGGCTGGCTCAGCGCGTCAGGTGGCAACGGCGGCGGCGGGGTGCGGTCCGGATCCTTCTGCGGAGGCGGCAGGGTCGGCGGTCGCCGAGGATCCATGGGCGCGGTCTCGGCGCGCGAATTGGCCGGCTCGACGTGTGGCGGCGCGCCCAGTAGCGCTGGCGCGTTACCACGATCTCCGCCACTTCCCCCGCCACCGTTCCCTGACGCGTTGGACAAAGCCCCAGGATGATAGTCGATTGGTAGACGTTGATAAAGGTGGAGTCACCGCCGGTCGCGGCCGGTCGCGGCCGGTCCTGGCCGGTTCTCGGCCCAGAGCGCGCCGGCCCGGCGCGTGACTTGCCCGAGGGGCGCGGGTATGATGGCGGCCGTCCGGTCCATGACTTCTCGCGCGAGAATGCTCCTGTGCGTGGCCCTGACGGCCTGGGTCGCGTCCGCTTGCCCCACCGTCGATCAGGGCGAGGTCCCCATCGCGCCCGAGGCGTGCCGGCCCGACTTCGCGACCTGGCGCGACGACGTGTGGCAGAACGCGGTCGCGGTCGCCGACGACACCAAGTCGTGCGTCGCCGCGGCCGGCTGCCACGCGCGCGAGACCGGGCGCTCGGCGCTACGCTTCATCGCGGTGCCCATGAGCGAGTCGGACCACCAGATAAACTACGACTCGGTGACACGCTTCCTGAACTGCAGCACGCCACAGGCCAGCTCGTTCGTCAGCAAGCCGACCGGCGGCTTCGATCCGCACGCGGGCGGCGATCTGTGGCAGCCCAACATGGAGCCCACGCTGTCCGTGGAGCAATGGATCTCGGGCGCCCTGTGATCCGCGCCGCGGCGGTCCGGCGCTCGCTCGCGACCCTGCTCGCGCTGCTCGGGCTACTCATGATGGCGTCCGGCCGCGCGCACGCCGAGTCGTTCGTGCGCGTGCTGACGCAGAAGGCGAGCGTGCGCACCGGACCCAGCGCCGAGTACCGCGCGATCTACAGCGCCGCACGCGGCGAGGTGCTGCAGGTGGTCGAGCGCGGCACGCGCGGCTACTGGTTCAAGGTCGAGCTCGAGGACGGCTCGTCGGGGTGGATCTTCGGCGAGCAGGTGTCGCCGTTCGACGTCGACGACGGCGAGCCCGGCTTCCTGAGCCGGACCTGGACCGGCTTCCGCAAGGCGGTGCTGGGCCCGACGCCGGTGCCCCACGCCGACGTGGGCCTGGCGTTCTCGGCGGGTGTGATCGGCAACGAGGGCCTGTTCCTGTTCCGGCCCTCGTGGCTCATCGATCCGTACTTCGCGCTCGAGGCCTTCGGCGGCGAGAGCCCGCGCGGCCAGGAGACGCTCTACCTGGCTGGCCTGGGCATGACCCTGCGGCTCGCGCCGGGCGCCCCGCTGGGGCCGTACGTGAACGCCGGCTTCGGCATCTCGCACTTCTCGCCGAAGGAAGACGCGTTCGCGCTCGACCCACGCACCCTCTACGCGGTCAGCATGGGCGGCGGGTTCGAGGTCACCATCCGGCTGCGACTGACGCTGCGATTCGACTTCCGCAACTGGACGATCTTCGACGAAGACGAGGCGTCCAACGCCCAGGAGTACAGCGGTGGCATGGTCATCTTTTTCTAGGACGCTCGTGATCGGCCTCTGCTCGGCCGTGCTCTCGCTCGCCGCCGGGTGCGGCCGCTTCGCCGTGCGCCCGAACGAAAAGGAGCACCTGGCCGACCGGACCATGCAGTTCGACCAGGACGGCCAGGAGGCGGCCTCCGACGAGCACGTGCTGTCGAACCGCGAGGGCTCCGCGGGCGGCCGCGGCTCAGGAGGCGGCGGGTGCGGGTGCAATTGAGCGCGGCCGCGAAGCGGACGCCGGGACGCGCAGCGGACCGAGTCGCGCGAAGCGCGACAGCTCAATGCGCGCGGAGTGCGCCATTGAGCGCGGCCGCGAAGCGGACGCCGGGACGCGCAGCGACCACCGCCGCTGTGCTCTTCGCGAGCATGAGCGTCGCGCTCTGCGCGCCCTCCTCCGCGCGCGCCGAGGATCGCGTCGACACCACCATCACCTGGTTCTCCGAGCGGCGCGCGCAGGCGGCCGGCTCGACCACCACGCTCGACGTCTACCACCCGCAGTTCGACCTCGGGCTCGATCTCGGCGAAAACTTCTCGCTCTCCGCCGGCTACGAGGCCGACATCGTCAGCGGCGCCACCGAGTCGCTGTACGCGGCCTCGCCGCTGGGCGTCGACGCAGTCTCGAGCGCCACCACCTTCTCCGACACACGCCAGGTCGGCAAGGGCGGCCTCGCCTTCCAGGGTCGCCGCTCGCGCCTGTTCGCCGGCTACAGCTACGGCTTCGAGCGCGACTACCGGTCGCACTCGGTGTCGGTGGGCGCGGCCATCGACCTGCCCGGCAAGAACACCACGCTCGCGCTCTCGTACACCCACAACTTCGACCAGGTCTGCGATCTCGACAACGGCGACGCCACGCCGCTCGAGCGGCGCGCGCTCACCGGTGCCAACAAGTGCTTCGACACCGCCGCCGACGCGACCACGGTCAGCCACGACATCGCCATCGACACCACCGAGGCCTCGCTCACCCAGAACGTCTCGCCTACCGCGGTGCTGCAGCTGGGCGTGCACGGCCAGGTGCTGAACGGCTTCCAGTCGAACCCGTACCGGCGCGTGCGCGTGTTCGGCGTCGATGCGCAGGAGAACTCGCCGCTGGTGCGCGGCCGCGTCGCCCTGTTCGTGCGCGCGAACCTGGCCTTCCCGCGCGCGCACGGCAAGCTGGGTATGGCGGTGCGCGGCTACGCCGACACCTGGGGCGTCGAGAGCGTCAGCGCCGAGATGGACTACCACCAGTACCTGGGCACGCGGGTGCTCTTCCGCCTGCGCACGCGGGTCTACCAGCAGAGCGCGGCGGTCTTCTTCGAGGACGCCGTCGACTACGAGAACCTGGGTTCCATCGGCGCCTACCACACGGGCGATCGCGAGCTGTCGCCGCTACGCAGCGTGCTGGTGGGCGGCAAGATGTCGTACATCGCCGCGGCCGACGAGTCGGGCAGCGTGTGGGGGCTCTTCGACGAGCTCGACTTCCACCTCCGCGCCGACGGGGTCTGGGCGCAGTCGCTGACCGAGACCGCGCCCGGCGGCGACGTCACCGGCCTCCTGCCCGACATGATCGTCGTGAGCCTCGGGCTCCTGATGCGCTACTAGCCACTGCGAGCGGTGTGCGATCGGCGGCGGCGAGCCCGAGGAGCCGCCAAGTCGCCAGATCCGCCCGCGTGCGTGAACCTCGACGCCAGGCGACAACGAGCCTGGCGAACTCAAATTCTCTGAATGGCTGAGCGCTGCGAAGGCCGCGTGGTCGCTGCGGTTGCAGACCATGGCGATCTGGGCGATGACTCCTCCAATGAGCGAGACTAGCCCCACAGCGTCGGGCAAAGCATGGCCCCGACCCGCTTCCGGGCCCGCGACTGCGGCGCGTTTCTGGATGCTCGTGGCGCTGGTCTTCCTCGTCTGCGCAACCGTCGCCTGGCTCGAGCCCATCGCCGGCGACTGCTGGTTCGGCGTCGAGTGGAAGCAAGCAGGGCCGTCATTCGCGTCGTTCTGGGCGAAGGCGCGCTGGAACTACCTGGCCTACACCCCGCGCCTGGGCGAGAACTTTCTCTACCTCACGACCGCGTGGCCGGCGATCCACGTCGTGCTCACGCCGGCCATGATCGTGCTCGCGGCGCTGGGCCTCATGACGCTTGCGCTCGGGCGGCTGCCGCGGCCGAGCGAGCCGCGCTACGCGGGCAGCCGCTGAATTGATGCTTCCTGGCACGCCTCCGCCACGATCTCCAACTGCGCCTCGCTCAAGACGTCTCGATGCACAAGTTCATAGAAGACGTGACTCCCGCGCGCGGTCCGCTTCTCGACCTCGCCAATCTGCATGAGGCGACGCAGCTCCGTGTCGGTGAGGGTTTCACGCCCCGTGAGGAACGAATGCAACGCGGCGGCTTGGTAGTGCTCCGTGTTCGTGTCGGCGCCCGGGCGCCCGAAGGCGTGCGCCTGCGCTGCGAGCAACTCGAGGCCGAGTACGCCATGGCGCACCCAGATGGGGTCGTAGCCGAGCAGCGAGAGATGCGCTTCAGGAGCTTCACGAGCATCGGTATTCCCCGACGCGCAGCGCGGAGGCGTCCTCGCCAGGCGCCACGTTCGGCGCCGGTGAACGCGCCGGCCGCGGTGCGGCGCGCACGAGGCCGCCCGCGCCCGCGGCGGTGTGACCCGGCCGCCCGAGCTCCGCGACCAACGCTCGGCCGCGCGTGACAACGCGCGCCGCGGACCGCCCGAGCGCGCGCGGCGTGGGTTCTTCCGCGTGCTTGCGCCGCCGCGCCCGCCTGGCCCGTGCCGTGCAAGGCGAGGCCGCGTTCCTCAACGAAAAGAGAATCCCATGCCCAACAACGCGAATCCGTCCCGTCTCGCCTGGCTCCTCGCCGCCCTCGCGGCCACTGCACCTGCCTGCGCCCTCGACGCCCCCGAGCTCGAGGCCGAGCCGACCGAGTCAGCCACGGAGCCGCTGCTCGTCGATGGCAACGGCCTGTGGCCGCGCACGATCCCGGTCTGCTGGGACATCCAGTACGCCCAGAAGGATGCGCCCGGCAGCACCAAGTACGCCGACGCGCGCGTGCGCGTGCAGAAGGCCATCCGCGACTCGTGGGAGCGCGCCTCACGCGTGCACACGACGGGCTGGGGCAACTGCCCGAGCGTGGGCCCGTTCGGCGACCGCGTGCCCATCAGCACGCGCCCGGGCGGCGCGCGCGCGTCGATCGGGAAGACCTCGAGCAACTGGATCGGCCTCGACCTCGATGACGGCGTCCTGGACGCCGCGGCGATCCACGAGTTCGGCCACGCGCTCGGCTTCTACCACGAGCAGGCGGATCCCCGGACCCCGTCGTGGTGCACCGAGAACGAGGGCGATCTGCGCGCCAACCCCGCTGGCTCCATCGCGGTGAGCGACTGGGATCCCGACTCGATCATGAACTACTGCAACGACAAC
>JBKJOI010000791.1:0-4175 GCA_046595695.1 Haliangiales bacterium
CACGAGGGCGCGCGCGCCGCGCTCGAGGCGTCCCTGCACGCGGCGGCCGCGGCCGGCGACGACTGGCAGCTCGCCGCCGCGTGGGTGATGCTGGTGCTGGTCGTCGGCGTCGGGCTCGGCCGCGCAGACGAGGCCGCGACGCTCGCGCTGGCCGCCGAGCTCGCCTGCGTGCGCGTGGGCGAGAACCCGTCCCTGCGCTCGCGCCTGTGCACCAGCCGCGGCCTGGTCTGGCTGGCCGCGGGCCGCGCCCGCGACGCCGCCATCGAGCTCGAGCGCGCGGTCGCCATCGACGAGGCGACCTACGGCCCGCGCCACTGGTTCGTGGCGGTGTCGCTGCTGCACGTCACCGAGGCCTGGCTGGCCGCGCGCGAGCCGGCCAGCGCGCGCCCGGCGCTCGCGCGCGCCGAGGCCATCTGCACGCCCGACGCACCGGCAACCTCGCCGACGCGCGCGCGCTGCCTGCTGCTCGCCGGCCGGCTCGCGGCGGAGACCGGCGACCTCGCCACCGCCACCGCCAGGCTGACCGCGGCCGCCGCGGCCTTCGACCGCTGCTCCGGGCACGAGGCGCGCGCCGACGAGGCGCGGCGACGGCTGGCGGCTGTCAGCCCCGGGGACGGCTAGGGTGTCATCGCGCCTGCGCGGCCTCGACGCCGTCGATCCACTCGCCGTGCCGCTGCCGCACGGCACCGAGGTCACCACGCGCGTCGAACGCGTCGTCGCGGCCACCGCCAGCGCGGCCGAGCGGCGTGTCCCGCAGGGCGCGGTCGGCCGCGTGGTCGGCATCCATGGCGAGGGCGGCGCAAGCGGCGCAGCCGCCGCCGCACCCGCCGACGGCGCCGCCGTTGCCTACGAGGTCCTCGTCGTCGGCGTCGGCCCGCTGCGCTACCGCCGCGACGAGCTGGTGCCGCGCAAGGGCGGCCAGCTCGAGTACGCGGCCCGGCGCGACTCGGCCTGGTCGGCGCTGTCGCCGTGCATCGTGCTCGAGACCGTGGTCGGCTCGCACGCCTGGGGCCTGGCCGGCCCCGGCTCCGACATCGATCGGCGCGGCGCGTTCGTGCAGCCGTTCGTGTGGGCCGCCGGCCTGGGCGCGGCGCCCGAGGAGCTGACGAGCGCCGACGGCTCGGCGACCTACTGGGAGGCCGGCAAGCTCATCCGCCAGGCGCTGCGCGCCGATCCCAACACGCTCGAGACCCTGTTCGTCGAGGGCGCGCGCGCGACCGACGAGCTGGGCGCGTGGATCCTGGCCGAGCGCGACGCCTTCCCCTCGGCGGCGATCTACGGCAGCTTCGCGCGCTACGCGCTCTCGCAGCTCAAGAAGCTGCGCCAGTCCTTGCGGCTCGCCGAGCACCGCGGCCTCGTGCTCGGCTGGCTGCGCGAGGCGCCCGCCGGCGCGCCGCCAGCTCTCGACGACATCGCCGCGCGCCTGGCTGCCGCGGCCGGCCTCGACGCGCCCACGCCCGCGGATCGCGCGCTGCTCGCCAAGGAGCACGTCAAGCAGCTCTACCACTCGATGCACGACCAGGGCGTGCTGCCGGGCGCCGACTTCGCGGCGCTGGTCGCGTTCGCGCGTGCCGGCGGCGACGCACCCGCGGCGGCGCGCGAGCTACGGCCGAAGAACGCCTACAACCTGCTGCGCCTGCTCGCCACCGCGCTCGACTGGCTGCGCACCGGCACGCCCACGTTCCAGGTCGCCGAGCCGCTGCGTACGCGCCTCGCGGCCATCAAGCGCGGCGAGGTGCCGCTCGCCGACGTCCTCGACGAGGCCGAGGCGCTCACGCCGGCGCTCGAGGCGGCGCGCCGCGATACGCCCCTGCCCGCCCGGCCCGACTTCGCGCGCGCCGACGCGCTCTTGCGCCGGCTACGCGACGCGGTCGCCAGGCGCCACGCCTTCGCCTTGCCCGGTCCGTGGGGCACGGACGCGCCCCCCCGCCCGCCATTGTCTGGGAGGATCCATGACCGCCGAGCCCGTTCCCCGACCGCCCATCTCCGAGCACCAGGCGCAGACCGCCGCGCGCGTCCTCGATCACGAGGAGACCCGCCACACGCACCTCGTGATCGCGCTGACCGGCGCGCACGCCTACGGCTTCCCATCGCCGGACAGCGACCTGGATCTCAAGGGCGTGCACGTGCTGCCGACGAGCCGGCTGGTCGGCCTGGCCAAGGTCACCGAGCACACGAGCCGACTGGAGATCATCGACGGCGTCGAGATCGACTACGCGTCCAACGAGGTCGGCCAGGTGCTCGCAGGCCTGCTGCGCGGCTACGGCAGCTACTACGAGCGGCTGCTCGGCATGTGGATCCTGCGCTCGACGCCCGAGCACGAGGCGCTCCGACCGCTGGTCGTCCGCTCGTTCTCGCGCCGCGTCCATGCCCACTACCACGGCTTCGCCTCCGGCCAGCACCGCGAGGCCGAGGCGGCGGGGACGCCCACGGCCAAGAAGCTGCTCTACGTGCTGCGCACCGCGCTGACTGGCGCGCACCTGCTCGCCACCGGCCGGCTGGTCACGGATCTCACCGCGCTCATGGACGAGCACGGCTTCGCGGCGGCGCGCGAGCTGCTCGAGATCAAGCGCACCGGTGAGCGCGCGCCGCTGCCGGTCCCGGTGGCCACGCACTGGCTCGCGGAGACGCGGCGGGTGTTCGAGATCCTCGACGCGGCGAAGCAGCGCTCGCCGCTGCCCGAGGAGGCGCCGAACGCGGCCGAGCTCGAGGCCTGGCTCATCGAGCTGCGCCGCGCCCGCTTCGTTTGAGCTGAGCCCGGACGCGCCGCGCGGCTACTTTGCCGGCGCCGGAGCCGGCACGGGCGCGGGCACCGCAGCGGCCTCCGCGGGCATCGCCGGCAGCTCCTCGATGCTCGGCAGGAGCACGATCTCGATGCGCCGGTTGGCCTTCTTCCCCGCCTCGGTCTTGTTGCTACCGACCGGGTCGTACTCGCCGTAGCCGGCCGCGACCAGGTTCTGCGGCTTGAGCCCGGCGCCGACCATGAACCGGGTCACGGTCAGCGCGCGCGCCATCGACAGCTCGCGGTTGTCCTTGTAGAAGGACGTCTTGAGCGGCGGCAGGCTGTCGGTGTGGCCGACGACCATGAACTTGCGGTCGGGGATGTCGCGCAGGATCACCGCGACCTCCATGACCGCCATCTCGCCGTCGCGCGACAGCTCGGCCTTGCCCGACTCGAAGAGCACGCCCGCGGGCAGCTTCACGATCATGCGTCCGTCGCGCACGCCGATCTCGAGGCGGCCGGTGTCGATCATCTTCTGGAACTTCGCGGTCAGCTCCTTGAACGCCGCCAGCCGCTTCTCGGCCTCGGCGCGCTGCCGGCGCAGCTCCTGCAACTCCGCCTGGCTGGCCTCGAGGTTGGTCTGGCTCTCGGTGAGGCCCTTCTCGGCGCTCTCGCGCGCCTGCTTCTCGCGCTCCTTCTCGACTTCGGTGCGCGCGACCGCGCCGCCGAGCGCCGCGCTCTGCTGCCGCGTCTGCGCCAGATCCTTCTCGCAGATGTCGCGCGCGGTCGACGCGGCGATCAGCCCCGACTTGTTCTCCTCGCGCTCGCCGCGCGTGATCCACGCGTAGTAGCCGAGGCCGCCCGACGTGAGCAGCAGCACGACCGCCGACTTCGCCGCGAAATAGCTCTTCTTCCTCACGACGATGGGCGACGCGGGTGATCCAGGAATGGCCGGTGGACGGCCTGGACGCAGATCCGACATGCCCCACCTTACCCCGGCCGCGGGCCGCATGAACCGGCTCGCTCAACTGTTGGCCACCTCACGCCGCGTACACGGAGGGACACGAGGTACGCGCTGGCTGCAGGCGTCCGGCGCGCGCGCCTCAGCCGCCCGCGCCGACCTCGTCGGCGAACGAGGCGGTCGCGTCGACGAGCAGGTCGGCGTCGTGATCCATGGTCGCCAGGTGGTACGAGCGCTCGAGCACCAGGCCGCGGCCGCGCGCGCCCAGCGCCGCGAGCAGCGCCCGCGAGCTCGCCGGATCGATCGTGTGATCGACGCGCGAGTGCACCACCAGCACCGGGCGCGCGAGCTGCGCAACCGCGGCGCGCACGCGCGCCAGCTGGGGCAGGACCGAGATCCCGGCACGCGTGGGCACATAGCGGTACGCCAGCGAGCGCACGCCCGGCCGGGCCACGTCGTCGGGCGCGAGCCCCATGAGGCGGCGCGGCACCA
>JBKJOI010000098.1:0-6902 GCA_046595695.1 Haliangiales bacterium
CTCATGGCCGCACACCGCGCATTCGAGGTGGTCGGAAGCTTCTAGAACGTCCGTCATGGTGCAAACGGGACAGCTTGTCGTGGTGGCCATCCGGCATGCTTAGCAGAACCCTGCCGCCACGAACGACATTCGGCAATCAGGGTCCTCGGTACCTAGCGACACACTCAGCTTGTCGGTGCGGACCCTGGACGCAGACTTTGCTACCTTGGCAGCAGGTGGATTGGCGCCGCGTGTTACGTCCATGGCTCGTGAAGCGGTCGTCTTCGGATTCGGGAGCAGTAGTGTTAGACTCGCCGGCCAATGGGACTCCTCACCTTCAGCCTCAACCTCACCCTGGACGGTTGCGTCGACCACCAGGAGGGGATCGCCGACGACGAGACGCACGCCTTCTTCACCCGTCTCATGGACGAGGGCGGGGCGATGCTGTGGGGTCGCGTCACCTACGAGATGATGGAGAGCTACTGGCCGGCCGTCGCCCGCGGCGACGAGGAGGCGCCGCCGGCCATGCGCGAGTGGGCGGTCAAGCTGGAGGCCAAGCCCAAGTACGTGGTGTCGTCGACGCGCAAGGACTTCCCGTGGACCAACAGCCATCACATCGCCGGCGATCTGCGCGAGGGCGTGCAGAAGCTCAAGGACGCGACCCCGGCCGGGGTGCTCCTCGGCAGCGGCAAGCTCGCGACCGAGCTCGACCGGCTGGACCTGATCGACGAGTACAAGCTGCTCGTCCATCCCAGGATCGCCGGCCACGGCCCGACGCTGTACCAGGGCGGGCTGCCCGGCACGCGCCAGCTCGAGCTGCTCTCGGCGAAGCCGCTCCGCAGCGGCGCGGTGGCCATGCACTACCGCCGCGCGCGCTGAATCACAGGAGTTCCATCGCCGCCAGCTCACCGGCCAGCGCGGCGTCCGCCGAATCCTGCTCGGCCTAGGCGCAGGCCAAGGACAAATGGACTCGTTTGCAGCGGCAGGAGTACGGGCGCAAGGCGTGAAAGCGCGGAACGTGGCGGTTGAACTGAGCGCTGCCGTGCCCGCGCCACTCGTGATATCTCTCCGCGCGTGAAACAAACGCTTAATTACCAGGCCATCACGCTTGCCGCCCTCGCGGCGCTCGCCGGTTGCGGCAACAGCGAAACACCCTGCACGACCGGCGCGAACGACGACGGCAGCTACGTGCTCGCCGTCGGAGGCGGCACGTGTCTCCAGGGGGTCACGACGCGTCGCCGCGTCGCTGGCGTGTGGCAAGACGGCGCGGAGGCGCCGCGGCTCGAGTGGCTGGAGAGCGCCGCGGGTGGCCTGCGGCTCACGCTGGTGGCCGGCGCGCCATCGGAAGGCCTCGAGCTGGTGATTCCCGGCGTCGATGGCGACCGGATGCTGCAGCAGGGCTACCAGTCGTGGGGGTTCTCGGGGACCGTGCTCGTGCCGACCGTCGTGCCGCTCCACGCCGACGGAGTCGCGCACATGGAGGCCGCGCACACCGGCGACCCGCTGTCGGAGAACCTGGGCGTGTCGTTCCACTCAGCCGTGCTGCAGGACGGCGAGTCGGGCCGCGTGCTGGTGGTCGGCGCGCTGTCGGCCGAGCGCGCGGTCACCGGCATTGCCGCCACGCGACCGCCCGGCGGCAGCACCCGGCTGTCGATCGTGTACGGCCCGATGCGCGAGCGGCTCCCGGTCGATGCCGCGAGCGGCGAGCTGCGCAGCGAGACCCTGTTCGTCGTCAGCGCCGATACGGCCGAGGAAGGTCTCGCGCACCTCACCGCCGAGCTCGTCGCCTTCCACGCCGCCGGCGGCTTCACGCCCAAGCGTCCGCCGGGCGGGTGGTTCTCGTGGAACGTCTTCTTCGACGCCGTCGACGCACAGATGGTGCGCACGCAGCTCGACGTCATGGAGACGCGCCTCTTGCCCGCGGGGCTGCCGCTCGTCGAGATCGACGACGGCTGGGAGCTCGCCTGGGGCGACTGGCAGGAGAACGCGAAGTTCCCCGGCGGACTCGCGCCGCTCGCCGCCGACATCACCGCGCGCGGCCTGGTCGCCGGGCTGTGGTTCGCGCCGTTCCTCGTCGACGTGACCTCGCAGGCGGCGAGCTCGGATCCGTCGTTCTTCGTGCAGGGCGAGGACGGCCAGCCGCTCGTCCATATGATCTCGGGCAACCCGCGCAGCTTCTACGTGCTGGACGGCACCAACCCCGCAGCGATGCGCCTGGTCACCGACGACATCGCGCGCCTGGCGGCCGCCGGCTTCACCTTCTTCAAGCTCGACTTCCTGTACGCTGGCGCGCTCGCCGGCGGCCGTGCGCAGGACGTGACCGGCGTGCAGGCGCTGCGCGCGGGGCTGCAGCTCATCCGCGCAGCCGCCGGACCAGGCGCCACCATCAACGCGTGCGGCGCGCCCATTCTGCCGGTGATCGGCCTCGCCGACTCGCTGCGCGTCGGCGCCGACACCGCGTTCGGCGGCTTCCCGCTCGAGTTCACCTTCATCGCCGGCGCGGCGCGCAGCTTCGCGGCGCGCGCGCACTTGTGGCCGCTGGTCTGGCCCGACGCCGACCAGGCGCAGCTGCGCGCGCCGCTCACCCTCGACGAGGCGCGCATGTCGGCGCTCACGGCGGCGCTGTCGGCCGCGCCGTACGCGCTCGGCGACGATCTCGCGACGCTCGATCCGGCGCGGCTCGAGCTCGCGCTCGATCCGGCGATCCTCGACATGGCGGCCGCGCAGGCCCCGGCGACGTCGGTCGGCCTCGTCGTCGAGCCAACTGACAACATCGGGTTGAATCCGCTGCTGGAAAGCGTGCGCAACGAGAATGGCATTTCTACGCCGCCGCCAAGTGTGTTTCACATCACTGGCAAGAGCGGCGCGAAATACGTGGTCACCTTCGACTGGAAGGAGAACCGGTCGGCCAGTGTGACGACGACGACGCCGTGATAGCTACCTTCTAGAGCTGCTGCTCGTAGGTGGCGACCTCGGAGAATGCCTCGCGGATGGCGGCCAGCTTGGCGGCCATCTGCTCGCCGCACGCCAGCTGCTGCTCCAGCGCTGCGCTCGTCGCGTAGTTGATGATCGCCCAGCCGCGCTCGGCGGACAGCTGGCCCTCCTCACAACCGTCCTGGGCGAGGCGCTGGATGAGCGGGTTCACGTCGATGCCGAACGAGATCGCGACCTCGAGCAGGCCGCCGCGGTCGCGGCCGATCCAGCACAGGTCCGAGAAGGCCAGGTGGCCGGCCTTGTCCAGGCCGACCAGGTGCTTGGGCTTCGGCGTCGACGCGTAGCCCTGCTGCACGCTGTCCCACTGGGCAATGTTGTCCTGCGTGCCGCCGAGCACG
Source organism: Haliangiales bacterium (assembly GCA_046595695.1). Classification (GTDB taxonomy): domain Bacteria; phylum Myxococcota_A; class Polyangia; order Haliangiales; family SHYZ01; genus JBKJOI01. Next base: position 3,312 of record JBKJOI010000098.1, read on the forward strand.
AGGGTCGTGGCCGTACCTCCCGAGCTGCCGCCCGAGGCCATCGAGATCAGCAGCTTCACGCCCGGGCGCGCACCGAAGCGGGAGATCGCGTTGCCGCCGGCGCTGTGCCCGGCGAACGCCAGCTTGCTGGCGTCGAGGTGCCCGGCCAGGAACGCGGCCTCGCCGGTGGCGACAAGAATGCCGTCGAGCACCATGGTCGCCTCGCCTGCCTGGTCGCCGCCCAGGTTGAAGGAGAGCGCGTCTTGGAGCATCAGCTTCGGGTGATCCGACGCGACCACGATGAAGCCGCGGCTGGCCCAGTGGGTCATCTGGTGCAGGCTCTGCGAGCGGAAGCCCGCGGTGCCGTGCGCGAAGTAGATCACCGGGTATGGCCCGTGCGCCCCGTCCAGCGGCAGCTCGCGGTAGCACTCGCAGCCCTGGTACGGGTTCTCGGCGTCGGGGATCTTGCCCTGGTCGCCGGGCAAGAGCTGCTCGCGGATGTCGTAGCGCGCCTTCTCGAGGCCGGCCTGGCTGCCCGGCGGGGCCGGGTACCACACCTCGGTCTTGAGCCCGGCCACCGTGATCGTCCGCGCGCCCACCGGCCAGGGGCCGGGCGCGCCGGGATCCTCGGACAGCGCCAGACGCGCCGCGCCGTCGCAGGTCACGTCCTCGGCAGGCGGCAGGGCGCCACCGTCGTCGCCTCCGCCGCCTTCGCCGTCGCTACCGCACGCCACCACCGTCGACAGGATGAATGAAAGCGAGACCAAGCGTCGCATATCGCACCTCCTCCGAAACCCGCGCCCGGCGCCGACCATGGCGCGCGCAGCACAAAGTTGCAAGTGCGACTTTCAACGTTCAGGTCGTGTCATTTCACGTGCCGCTTCCGATGGTCCGTGACAGTCGCTGATGTCGAGAAGGGTCAGCGCGAAGCCCCCGGTTTGCATCGGTTTGCATCACCAATGCAGACCACCTGCGCGCGAGCGCCCCGGCCCGTCCGCCCAGGCGATCGCGATGCTCGAGCCGCGCAGAGGCCGAGCCGAGCCCGGCGGGCGTGTAGTCTGTCGCCATGAACCGACTGGGACTGGTGGGGATCCCCACGCCGCGGCTGGAGGCGCTCTTGCGCGCGGTCGTGGCCAACGTGATCACGGTGCCGCTCACGCCGCAAACCCTGATGACCGGCGGCTTCCAGGACATCTACGATCAGCTGGGCGCCCTGGCCGGCCTCCACGCCACCGGGGTACGCGCATGCCTCGTGGTCGCGCTGGCGGAGCGCCGCGCCAAGGGACCCTCTCCCGGAGCGCACCGATGAAGCTCTACGTCACGCCGAGGAGCCGAGCCACGCGTCCCCGCTGGCTACTGGAGAGCTCGAGGCCAGGCGAGACGTGAAGGCGGCACGGACCGTGCGGCCCGGGCACAGCGCAGCTCGTCAGCGCGGCGCGTCGTAAGCGATGGGCAAGCCCACCGGGGCGCTACCGTCGGCGGCGAGCAGGCCGGGCTCGAGCACGATGGCGAAAGACAATTCGCCCGCGGGCCGTGCAGCTCGTTCAGGCGACGGTCGCCTCGCATGGCCCCAGCTCAGGCAACGGCCACCGGGGACGCGCGGTCTGAAGCTGCATGCTCCTACATCGGCCGGGCCTCGCCGTGCTGCTCGTCGCCTTCGACCCGGCGACCGCCCAGATCGACTTCGCGGGTGCCTTCGGTGTGGACGTCGACGTTGCGCGCGGCCGGGTCTATGTCGCCGATTCGGTGCGCGGGCTGGTCATTCTCGGCGAGGTGCCATAGCGAACCGCGTGGCATCCGTCGCGGCGGCGTGGAAACTCCCGCCGATCAAACGATCGGGAGGGCGGCCCTCCACGCGGATGAAGCATACCGGACACGTGGTGCCGTCGCCTTCGGGAAGGCATCCTTGCTGGCTCGTTCGCCACAGCACCGCGCTGACACACGCGCAGCGCTCCAGACCATGCCCCGAGGCGCAACCGGGGATCGGCAGTGCGCGGTACGAGCGCTCATGAGCCCTCGCTACCCGGAGCTGACCCTGGATGCGCCTTGGGCGCGAGGCGAAGGCGAGCGCGTCGCTGGTCATGCGGGGGTGACTAGACCAGCGTCGCAACTGTAGCTAGGGTCGCGACGACGACCGTGTGACCATCCAGCCCAGGAGGATTGCATGCGCCCACATCCATGGCTCGTGGTGGTGCTCGTCGGAGCACTGGTGGGCGCCGTCTTCGCCGGCCTGTCGACCTACGATTTCGTGCAGCACCTCGATCGACAGGTGCACAGCCTGCACTGCTCGTTCATCCCTGGCGTGGTCCACGACGCGGCCGGAGAGTCCGGCTGTCAGGTCGCCATGATGAGCCCGTACTCGTCGGTGTTCCGCAGCGCGGTGTGGGGCGGAATCCCCATCTCACTACCGGCCATGATGGTGTTCGCGTTCATCGCCTTCTTCGCGGTCGACCTGGCGCTGACCGGTCGGCAGCAGGATCGACGCGCGACCGGTTTCCTCGCGCTCGCGGCCGTCCTGCCGGCGGTCGCCTCGGCGGTGATGGCCGCCATCTCGCTGGCCGAGCTGGGCACGACCTGCAAGCTGTGCGTGGCCATCTACGTGGGCAGCGCGGCGTGCCTGGTCGGGGCGCTGGCGCTGTGGCGCCGCGCCGTGGCGCTGGGGCCGGCGGCAGCGCGTCCGGCCCGCGCGCCGCGCAGCGCGCCGCCGGGGGCGCCGCGGGGGGCCCGCTCGGAAGATCCGGTCTGGGCCGGTGGCGCCGAAGTGGCCCGTGGTGACGCCCCGCGCACGTCCGCAGCGGCGGCCGACTCGGGACCGGTCGCCACGCAGCAGCCGACGTCGACCTCGAACGGCTTCCTGGCTGGCGCGTTTGCGGTGGGCGTCGTGTTCGTCGCCGCGCCGGTGGCGCTCTACGCCGCGGCCGCGCCCGACCACCGCCGCTTCGTCGGTAGCTGCGACTCACTCGTGCAGACCGAGGATCCCTACGGCGTGATGGTCCACCTCGGTCCGTCGGCGCCGGGCGCCGCCCCGGCGATCGAGATCCTGGATCCGCTCTGCCCGGCCTGCCGCGCGTTCGAGGAGCGTCTCGAGCAGGCCGACCTGGCCGTGCGACTCGACCGGCGCGTGGTGCTGTTCCCGCTCGACAGCACGTGCAACTGGATGGTCGAGGAATCGCTGCATCCGGGCGCGTGTGTCGTCTCCGAGGCGGTGCTGTGCGCCGGCGAGCGCGCGGGCGACGTGATCGCCTGGGCCTTCGCGACGCAGGAGCGGATCCGCGACGCGGCCGCCAAGGATCCCCAGTCGACCGCGCGCCTCGTGGCCGAACGCTTCCCCGAGCTGGCCGCTTGCGTCGGCTCGGCCACCGTGAAATCGCAGCTCAACAAGTCGCTGCGCTGGGCGGTGCAGAACCATGTGCCGGTGCTGACCCCGCAGCTCTACGTGGGCGGCGTGAAGCTGTGCGACGAGGACGTCGATCTCGGCCTCGAGTACACGCTGGGCACGATGATCGAGCGCCACGCCAGCGGCACGCTGGTCGCCAAGAACGCGCCGGCTCCCGCGGTGACGGCGCCAGCGCCGGTGGCGGCACCCGCCGCGGCAGCAGCTCCGCCGGCCAC
>JBKJOI010000935.1:0-6102 GCA_046595695.1 Haliangiales bacterium
CGTTTCTACCACTGGGCGTGGAACGCGCAGTCCGGCCTCATGCTGGCCACCGGCGGCAAGCAGGCCACCGCGGGCAGCGCCATGTGCAAGCACGGCGTGAACCTCAAGCTCATCCGCGAGGACAACGTCGACACCATGCAGAGCCTCCTGCTCGCCTTCGCCGAGAAGCACAAGGCGGGCGCGAAGCACCCCGGCGAGGGCGCTCACTTCGTCGCCATCATGGGCGACGGCTCGGCGGCGTTCCTGAAGGGCCTGAACGACCGGCTGCAGAAGCTCGGCCCCGACTACCTGGCCATCGTGGTCGGCTCCGCCGGCTACAGCCGCGGCGAGGACAAGTTCATGGGCCCGCCGGCGTGGAAGGCGGATCCGCAGAAGGCGCGCGGCGGCCTGGTCGCCGGCTACCTGCGCGACGGTGACTGGAACATCGCCATGAAGTGGCTGGGCGACAACGGCATCCCCAACAACCCCGACGATAGGGTCTACGACCCCGACGCGCTCAACTGGGTCAACGCCAGCGACTACATCGACGCGGCGCAGAAGTACGTCACCGGCTTCTGCACCGACCTCAAGAACGTCAAGACCGGTAAGACCGAGAAGCACTGCATCGACGCCGTGGTCACCTGGACGCCGGGCGACGTCACCGTCGCCCAAGAGAAGGGCGGCCTGGTCTCGATCGTCTCGACCAAGGAGTACCGCTCGCAGATGCCGAACGTGATCATCGGCCACAAGAAGTGGATGAACGAGAACCGTGAGCTCGTGAAGGGCATGCTCATGGCCACCTTCGAGTCGGGGGACGCGATCAAGAAGGATCGGGCCATGCTGCGCACCGCGGCCGGCATCAGCGCCCTCGTCTACAACGAGAAGGACACCGACTACTGGGTGAAGTACTTCGACGTGGTCGTGCAGAAGGACAAGCAGGGCCTGGACGTCGAGCTGGGCGGCTCGTCGGTGAACAACCTCTCCGACAACCTGGAGCTGTTCGGCCTGCTGCCCGGGTCGACCAACCTGTTCGCCGCGACCTATACCGTGTTCGCCGAGGTCGTGAAGTCGCAGTACCCCGACATGATGGGCTCGTACTACCCGGTCGAGCAGATCCTCGACACCTCCTACGTGAAGGAGCTGGCCGCGGCCTCGGCGCCGACCACGGTCGCCGACACGCCCAAGTTCGAGAAATCGGACACGGTGAAGAAGGTCATCTCGAAGAAGTCGTGGGACATCCAGTTCGAGAGCGGCAGCGCCAAGTTCACGCCCAAGGCCGCCGAGGCGCTCGACGATCTGCTCGCCGACATGGTCATCGCCGGCGGTGCCGCCATCGAGATCCACGGCCACACCGACAACCAGGGCAACCCCGACAAGAACATGCAGCTCTCCGAGGACCGCGCGTTCGCGGTCAAGCAGTGGCTCGAGGGCAAGTCGTCGACCAACTTCCCCGATGGTCGCGTGAAGGTGTTCGCGCACGGCCAGTCGCAGCCGCTCGCGTCCAACGCGGCGGCCCCTGGGCGCGCCAAGAACCGCCGCGTCGAGATCATCCTCGGCACCGTGGAGTAACGCGAGCATGGCATCTCGCCCCGCCGGCGCGAGCGCGTGGAAGAACGCGCTCCTGCCCAACCGACCCATCGACCGCACCATGTTCATCGCTTTCTCGGCGATCTGGGCGGGCCTGTTCTTCCTGGTCTGGCTGCTCTCGCCGTGGGCGACCTTGCCCAAGCCGGGTGAGGTCTGGAGCGCGCTCGGCTCGCTGTGGTGGACGCACGGGATGGGTCCCGAGCTGTTCACCACGATGCGCCTCATCCTGCACGCGATGCTCTACACCGTGCTCATCGCCATGACGCTCTCGTACCTCACGGTGGTGGGCGCGTTCCGGCCGCTCGTCGAGGCGGTGTCCAAGCTGCGCTTTCTCGGCATCACCGGCCTGGTCGTGCCGTTCACGCTCTGGACCGGCGGCGGCTACGAGCTCAAGGTCGCGCTGCTCACTTTCGGGATGACCACGTTCTTCGTGACCGCGATGGCGCAGGTGGTGGTCGAGATCCCGCGCGAGCACTACGATCACATGCGCGTGCTCGGCGCCTCCGAGATCCGCATCCTGTGGGAGGTCGTGATCCGCGGCACCGTGGATCGCGCGCTCGACGTGCTGCGGCAGAACCTTGCGATCGGCTGGTCGATGATCACCATGATCGAGGGCATCTCGCGCGCCGAGGGCGGCATCGGCGCGATGATCTTGAACCAGAACAAGTACTTCAAGCTGGCCGAGGTCTACGCGATCCTGTTCGTAATCTTGTTCATCGGGCTCCTGCTCGACTACGCGCTGGGTGTGATCACGCGCGTGGTGTGTCCGTACGCGGTGCTCGAGCGGGTGAGGCGCTGATGGCCCACGGAGATGTGCTCCTCGACGTGAAGGACGTCCACCTCGAGCTGGGCGGCAACCTGATCCTGCAGGGCGTGACCTTCCAGGTGAAGGACCGCGTGCAGGCGGGCAAGACCACCGGGCAGATCGTCGCGCTGCTCGGGCCCTCGGGCGTGGGCAAGACGCGGCTCCTGCGCATCATTTCTGGGCTGGACGCACCCGACAAGGGCGCGGTCGTGGGCGCCGACGGCGCGCCGCCGCGAGCCGGCTCGGTGGGCGTGGTCTTCCAGAACTACCCGGTGCTCAAGCACCGGCGCGTGCTCGACAACCTCGAGGTCGCGGGCATCGCGAACGGCCTCAGCCGCGCCGCCGCGCACGCGCGCTCGACCGAGCTCCTGCGCCGCTTCGGGCTGGGCGAGCGCGCCGGCTTCTGGCCGGTGCAGCTCTCGGGCGGGCAGCGGCAGCGCGTCGCCATCGCCCAGCAGATCGTGGTGCAGAAGCGGCTGCTGCTGCTCGACGAGCCGTTCTCCGGGCTCGACCCGTCGGCGCTCGACGCCACCACCAAGCTGCTGCTCGAGGTCGCGCACATGCACGAGCTCAACACGCTCGTGATCATCACGCACGACATCCGGTCGGCGCTGCTGGTCTCCGACACGGTCTTCATGCTCGGGCGCGATCGCGACGCCGAGGGCCGCACCGTCAGCGGCGCGAAGATCCAGGAGACCTACGACCTGGTCGCCCAGGGGCTGGCCTGGCGCCAGGACGTGGAGCTCGACCCGCAGTTTGTGACCATGGAGCGCACCATCAAGCAGCGCTTCGCGACTCTCTAAGGTCCGACCCATCTGGCGCATGGCTTGCAGCCTATCGGTGCAGGAGGAACACCATGCGACCCGATGCGACGGCACACGAGCACGCGCCAGGAACCACCGATTTCGGCGACGAGCCGACGCGTGACCAGCTCGACGAGAGCGTAGCCGATGAGGAGGCGGCCGCCGATCTGGCCGCCCTGGACGTAACGGATCTCGACTCGATGACGACGGCGCAGCCCAGCCAGTTCGGCGGCGTCGGCGAGATCAGCGGAATCGATGTGGGCGCCGCAGGCGCGTCGCTCGGCTCCGGGGAGGAAGGCGACGAGGGCGGCGGTGACGGCTCGGATCCGCCGCGAGACGAGCTGGACCCGGAGCACCCCGCGGATCTCGTCGACATGATCGCCGCCGGGGCCAGCGGTAGCGCCGCGCAGGACGCGTCCAGCGCCACCGCAGCGGCCGCCGCGGACGTCGAGGCGAGTGCAGCGGCGGAGGACGAGGACGAGTACGAAGACGACGCGAACGCGGACGAAGACGCGGACGAAGACGCGGACGAAGACGCGGAGGACGCGGAGGACGCGGACGCGGACGTCGAGAACGTCGCTGACTCGGACGACGTCGCCGATCAATCTCCGGACGCGACCGTCACCCGCAACTCCTGGGACGAGCCCACGCACCGCGGCCGCTGACGTGCGTCAACGCACAGGTGGGCACACTTGACCGCCCACGACCCACCGTCTGGGTGCCGGCCCGGCGGGCTGCGAGTCGAGCGCGGCAGCCCGCCGTCGAGATCAGCGATTCTTGGCGGCGGCCGGCGGCGGCGGCGGCGGCGGCGCTGATGCCTCGGAGGTCCTGTCCATGTGGCCGAAGAAGACGCGCGCGCCCTGCAGGCGCGCCTCCTCGACGACGCACTGTCCTTTCACGTTCTCGTGATCGCGGAGCGCCGCCTCGATGGCGGCCTTGTGCTCCTCGATCTGCTTCATGAGCTTCGCGATGGCCTCCTGGTGGACCTCGCCGGTCTGCGCGGTGGCCTCGTTCTTCGCCGCCTCGACGCTGCGCACCACCTTGATCTTGCGACCCGCATCGGTGATGACGTCGGCGGGTGACTTACCGATGGCGCCCAGGAAGGCCTTCGAGGCCGCGAGCTTCGAGGCCTGCGGCAACGACGAATCGAGCCCGCCGAGGAACTTCTCCAGCGCCTCGACCTCGTCGGTGTTCGGGATGCCGGCCTGGTCGTAGAGCGCCTGGAAGTCGATCGTGCCGGCGAGCTGCGCTGCCGTCGTGTCGGCCGGTAGCGCGATCGGCGCTTCTTCGCCGAGCTTGAACTTCTCGAGGTCAGCCTCGATGGCCGCGAGATCCTCCGCGGACGGCGCCGGGAGAGCCCCGGCCTTTGCATCGGTGACGACGAAGAGCGACTTGAGCTTGTCCCAGGCCATGGCCCGGAGACGTTACCACGAAGCTACTTCGTCTTCGTGACGGGCGCGATGGGCAGGACCTTCGGTGCGCCTGGCTTGGGCGGCTTGGGCGCGCCCGGCTTGGGCGCGCCCGGCTTGATCACCGGCGGCGGCGGCGGAGCGACGCTCAGGTCGATGGTCACGCTCACCGGCTTGCCCACGCGGCCGGCCAGGTCGATCGGCGCGATCCACATGGTGACCGTCTTGGTGTTGCCCTTGACCGGGAACACATAGTTCGCCGGCGAGCACATCGACTTGTGTCCGAGGTAGAGCTTGCCGCTCCACGGCCGTACCAGCGTGAGCGGTGCGGCCGCCGGGTCGAGCTTCTTGCCCTCGTCCGGCGCGGGCCACACGCCGTAGACGAGCGCGACCGGCGGCGTGGTGTCGTCGCTGCTCTTCTCGGCGTCGATCAGGTCGATCTGCGCGTATGCGTCGCCCGTCGAGCAGTTGCAGCAGATGGCCGGGGTGTGCACGTAGGTGGCCTTGCCGACGCCCGCCCACTCGGGTGCCTTGTCATCGGTGCCCTTGCCGGTGGTGAGCTCGCCGACCACGCCGGTCTTCTCGCCGGCGGCGGCGGCGGCGCGCACCTCGTAGCGGGTCTCGGGCGCGAGCGGCGTGCGCGGGCGCAGCGTCACCGTGCGCTGCTTGCCCGCGGTGATGGCCTGCGTGTCGACCTCGATCGGCTTGGCGTCCTTGAGTGGCTTGCCGTCCTTGCCCGCCGGCTGGAGGACCAGCGTGGACTCGTCCAGGATCACCTCACCGACCAAGAAGGACACGCGGACCACTGTGTTGGTCGGCGCCGCCACGCCGGCGCCAGGCGTCACCTCGACGCCTGGGCGGGCGCAGGAGCACGCATGTGACGGGGCCGGGCGCACGAGCAGCCCGGCGCCGAGCGCGACGAGGGAGAGGAGGAGACGAACCTTCGGCATGGCGGCAGTCTAGTCGACGTCGCGGGCCCGTGCTGCATTCATGTTTGACGTCCAAACATGCGGAACCAGGGCCGAAACAAGCGGATTGCGCACAGCGCTGCCCGGGCCACGCGCCGAAAAAGAAAACGGCCCGGGCGTTGCCGCCCGGGCCGCGTGGTGCCAAAAGAAAACCCCCGCAGGGCCGGTGGAGGAGAAATCTAAACCCCTACATACGTAGGTGGGTTCCGCTATTAGCCGATTTGGGCTTCCCAACGCGTGGGCTTGCACGCCACGGCCAGTGGCAGATCCCTGGTTTAGCAATCGTAGGGAAAAGAAATTTCCTCCTGTCGCACCTTGCAGCCGGGCTTTCGATCACAAGCGTAAGAACCTAGGCGCAAAGGGTCAAGGCTTGACATGTGAGAGCGTGACGTAAGGCATGGAGCGAATCGACGGTGGCGGGAGGCGAATTCGATCGCGAATGCGAGGCGTGCGCGGCGCGCCAGGCGCGCCCCGGAAGGCCGAGCTAGCGCGGCGAGGCGGGCGCGGCGCTCTCGGGACCACGGCTGTCCGCGCTGTCCTTGGCGCGCCAG
>JBKJOI010001015.1:0-3333 GCA_046595695.1 Haliangiales bacterium
TTTCCATGCGCGTGCCGGTCCACTGTCCGGCGTGCGCCGCGGACGCGACCGGCGCGTGCGCGCGCTGCGGGACGCTGCGCACCGTCGACGAGCTCTTCAGCGCCTGGCTCGCCGTCCGGCCGGGGGTCGCCGACGGCGCCGTGCTCACTCCCTCGGTGCTGCTGCGCGGCATGGTCCGTCCGGTTTCATTTCGGGTGCGGCACCACGACGCGGCGTGAAAGCCCTGCCCCGGGATAAGATCCTTCCGGGGGTAACCGTCATGTTCGAGTCAGCCGAGGTCGGGCACGCGATCGACAAGAAGGCCTTCCGCAAGGAGAAAGAGATCCTGCGTGCCCGGTTGCTCGCCGCGCAGACCGCGCTGCGCGAGCAGGGCAAGTTCCCGGTCGTGCTGCTCATCTCGGGCGTGGATGGCGCGGGCAAGGGCGAGACCATCGCCATGCTCTACGAGTGGATGGACGCTCGCTACCTCACGACCATGGCCTTCACCGAGCCCACCGACGAGGAGCGCGAGCGGCCGTTCATGTGGCGCTTCTGGCGCGCGCTGCCGCCCCGGGGCCGTGTGGGTATCTTCTCCGGCTCCTGGTACTCGATCCCCATCGCGCAGCGCATCGCGCGCGCGATCTCGCGGAGGAGCCTGGACAGCCGCCTCGACGAGATCAACCGCTTCGAGGCCATGCTCGTCAACGAAGGCGCCCTGGTGCTCAAGTTCTGGTTCCACCTGACCAAGGAGGGGCAGAAGGTGCGGCTGCGGCAGCTCGAGGAGAACCCGCGCACGGCGTGGCGAGTCACCAAGGTCTCGTGGGCGCGCACCAAGACCTACGGGGTGCTCCAGGACGTGGCCGGGCACGTCTTGCGCGTGACGAACACCGCGTGGGCGCCCTGGACGATCGTCGACGGGTCCGACGACAACTACCGCAACCTGTGCGTGAGCAAGGCACTCCTCGACGCGCTCGAGCAGCGGCTCGCCACGCGCGTGCGCCGGGCGGCCATCGACGCCCCTCCGATTGCCGCACGCATCGACGATCGCAACGTGCTCTCGGCGCTCGATCTCACCCGCACCATCCCCGACAAGAAGTACGAGCTCGAGTTGGCCAGGTGGCAGGGTCGTCTCTCGGAGCTGTCGCGGCACAAGCGGTTCGCCCGGCGCTCGCTCGTGCTGGCCTTCGAGGGCATGGACGCCGCCGGCAAGGGCGGCGCCATCCGTCGCATCACCGCAGCGCTCGACCCGCGCCAGTACCAGGTGGTGCCCGTCGCCTCGCCCACCGAAGAGGAGCGCGCCCAGCCGTACCTGTGGCGGTTCTGGCGGCACATGCCGCGGCAGAACCGGGTGTGCCTGTTCGACCGCTCCTGGTACGGGCGGGTGCTGGTCGAGCGCATCGAAGGCTTCTGCACCGAGGCCGACTGGCTGCGCGCCTACGCCGAGATCAACGACTTCGAGCACGAGCTCGTCCGCGCCGGCACCATCGTGCTCAAGTTCTGGCTGCAGATCGATCCCGCCGAGCAGCTGCGCCGCTTCAAGGAGCGCGAGAAGACCGAGTTCAAGCGCTTCAAGATCACCGCCGACGATTGGCGCAACCGCAAGAAGTGGCCGGCCTACCAGGCTGCCGCCGTCGACATGATCGACCGCACCAGCACGGGCAAGGCGCCCTGGATCGTCGTCGAGGCCAACGACAAGAACTTCGCGCGGGTGAAGATCCTGAAGACGATCGTCCAGCACCTCGACGAGTCGCTCGCGCGCTGAGCCGGCACTCTATTCGTGGCGCGCCCCCGCGCCCGCTGCCGGGCCGCGCTCAGGGGGCCTTGCTGGCCTTCGCGGTGTTGCCGTCGTAACCCAGGTTGATGCGACCGCCGTTGGGGCTCGGCTCGAGGCTGTACGCCGTGGCTGGATCGCCCGCCTGGATGGCCGGGCTGTCGACGCTGTCGAGAACCCAGGTACCCGTGGCGTCCGAATAGCGTCCCACCGTGGATTTCAGGCGGAGGTTGCCGCCTGCCAGATCGAAGAACAGCGGGTCCGCGTTCACCAACGTGCCGGCGCCCACGATCAAGGAGCCACCGCCCTGAATGGTCGTGTTGCTCACGATCGAATACGTGAGCGTCACTCTGGCTTCGGGCGAAGCGAAGAACTCGGCGCCGCCGTTTCCCCAGAAGATGGAATTCTTCACATCCACGGTGGAGTCGTAGCTGATGCGCAGGCCATTCGGCGTGGGCGTCGCGGACACGCCGTCGTCGACGATGGTGCTGCCGTTCAGGTGACCCAGGTGGTTGTTGTCCACGACGGTGCAGTTGGTCATGACGATCTTGCCAGGGTCCATGTAGATGGCGCCGCCACTCGAGGTGGTGGTCGGCCCGGCGTAACCACCCGTGGTGTAGTTGTGAAAGATGAGCTCGTGGTCCATGTAGGCCGTGGCGCCTTCATCGATGAACACGTTGCCGCGCCCGGCCATGTTCTCGGTGTAGACGTTGCCCGACATGTAGACGATCTCGCCCGTCGTTGCCGCGTTGCTGTCGCCCATGAAGATCACGGCGCCACCCCAGCCGCCATAGCTGGAACCCACGCCGATGACGTTGCGCCGCACGATGTTGTTGCGGAACGTGAGCGGGTAGACCACGGACATGTAGACGCCGCCGCCGTGGTCGCCATAGGACAGGTTGTCCTCGATGGTGTTGTTCTCGACCAGGATGTCGAGACCGCCACCCGAGACGCCGGCGCCGCGGTTGCCCTTGTTGTTGCGCACGACGCTGCTGAGCAGCTTGCTGCCGTGGCCCAGCATGATGCCGCCGCCGCCACTCGGTGAGCCGTTCTTCTCCAGCACGCAGCTCTGGACCGTGAGCGTGAGCAGTGGCGTCGTGCAGCCCGCGCCCCAGCAGTTCGTGTAGAGGTCGGTCGCGATTCCTCTCGAGCCGCCCGAGATGGAGAAGCCCTCGATGAGCAGCGACGAGAGCTGCGCGCTGCCTGACGGGGGCTGCCCGGAGCCGACGCTGACGACCGCGTTCGAGGTCGAGGGCGACTGGATCCGGGTCAGGTAAGTGGCGATATTCCGCGTGCTGAAGTCACTCGAGTAGCCACCGAGCAGCTTGATATTCTTCGGATTCGCCGACGACGTGTTGATGGTCACGTTCTCGACGTACGTGCCGCTGGCCACGCGTATCTCCTGGCCGGTGGCGACCGCGTTCACGGCCGCCTGGATGGTCTTGTACGGCTGAGCGAGGGTGCCGCTGGAGACACCGCTGTAGGCGCCATTCACGTAGACGATGCGCCCTGGCGGTGGGGCGGTGCCGTTGTTCGCGGTGGCGGGCACGGAGGCGCTGGTGGTCTGATTGCCTGCGGCATCG
>JBKJOI010000142.1:0-3890 GCA_046595695.1 Haliangiales bacterium
CCGGCGCTGCGCGGCCGCTTCACGCGCGACCAGGTCCCGCCATCACTCGTGAATCGGCGCATGGCGGGAATTGTCGAGAAGGCAACAGGTGAGGCGGAAATGTAGGACCTGTGCGGAGGCACGTGCTGCCGCGCACAGTTGGCGAGGCGCTAGATCCCGGGGACCGGCTCGCCGAGCAGCTTGGCGCGGATGAGCGGCACCGGGATGGAGCCCTCGGCGAGGAAGGCGTCGTGGAAGGCGCGATCGCTGTACGCCTTGCCGAGCTTCTGCCGGTACGCGGCCTTGAGCTCGACGATCTGCAGCTTGCCGGTGAAGTAGCAGATGAGCTGCGTGGGCCACTGGATGGCGCGCAGCAGGTCCTCGTTGATCACCCCCTTGCCGGGGGCGACGCGCTGCTGGAAGTCGGCGCCTTGCTGCAGATCCCAGACGCCGGTCTCGATGTTGACGTCGTAGACGACGCGCGCGATGCGGAAGCGGTACGAGCTCAGCACCGCGTGCCGGGCCTCTGACGACGGGCCGAAGCCGCCGTGGCTCCACAGCTCCTCCTCGGCGTAGAGGGCCCAGCCCTCGATCTGGACGGGATCGGGGAGGATGCTGCGCAGCGGATTGACGTGCAGGCGCGCGATCGCGAGCTGCAGGTGGTGGCCGGGGAAGCCCTCGTGCGCGGCGTACGGGCCCATGGCATTCTTCCGCCAGCCCTCGGCCGCGACCACCGCGCCCAGGTGATCCGCGTCGGCCTTGAAGTGCTCGACGTTCCAGTAACCGATGTTCTCGGCCACGAGCGGCGGCGGCGGGTTCATGCTGCCGCCGTCGCCGGTGAGCGGCACCATCGCGTCGGGCGTCTCGCGCGCGTGGATCGGGCCCACGCCCGCGGGGATGGTGACGAAGCCGGCGTCGACGGTGGCCTGGCGCAGCGCGACCTCGATGGTGTCGTAGAGCGCGAGCAGTCCGCCGCGGTCGAGCTTGGCGGCGCGCGCCTGCTGATCGCGGCTGGGACCGGTGGGTCGGGCCAGCTTCGGGGTGAGCGCGGCCAGCTCGCCGTCGACGCGCGTGAGCTCCTTCCGGGCGGCCGCGAGCAGCTCCGCGGGGCTGCCCGCGAACAGCACGGTGTGGGTCAGCCGCCACGCGAAGTTGTCCGCACCGATGACCGCGAACGCCTTGCCCGGCGCGAGCTTCGCGAGCTCGGCGTCGTACGCGCGCAGCGCCCCGGCCGCGGCCTTTGCGCTCGCCGAGCCGTCGTCGGCCGCCATCTTGATCAGCGCCGCGAGCAGCCGCCGCGCCGTCTCCCGATCGCGCTCGGTCACCTCGATCGAACGCAGGCGCACCTCCTTCAGCATCGCCGGGACCAGCGCCCAGACGCGCGCCGGCCGGGTCCGGTCGCCGGGGACGTAGGTGGCGAACGCGATCAGGTCGTTCGCCAGCGGCTCGAGCCAGGCCGCCGGGCGGTGCACGTACAGCCGTTCGTCGACGAGCTGGCGGCGCGCGGTCTCGGCGTTGGCGTAGATCCAGCGGAAGTCGATCTGCGCGTCCACCGACCAGCTGCGCCAGTCCATCGCGCGCAGCGCGGCCAGGTCCTGGTCGAGGCGTGCGACCAGGCGCTTCACGCTGGCGGCGCTGTACGACGGCACGCGCACCGCGTCGTCGAACAGGCCGGCGTTGGCCGCGATGCTGGGATCGATCGCGAACACGACGTCGACGACGTCGCGCGCCACCTCGACGAACGCGGCGTCGCCCGGGATGGCCAGCTTGGCGAGACGGGGTGGGGCCGGGGCCTTGGCGGCGGCCTTGGCGGCGGCTGCGGCGGCGCGCGCGGGTGCGGGCGCGGCCACGACGGCAAGGATGGACGCGAGGACGGACGCGAGGACCGGGGCGTTCCACACACGGGCGAGCGGCATGCCCCGTGCGTACACCAGCCGCGGCGAAAGGAGAAGTAACCGCGCCTGATCTACAGACCCGCGTCGGGGCAAGTGTCGATCGAGCTCAGCGACCACCTCGGGTGGCGGCCCTTGTCACCGGTGGCGCCTACCTGGTGGCCGACCGTTGCCGGGCGGCGTGATCAGTCGATGGCCCGCGACGAGGATTTCGTTCAATCGCGACGCTGCCACGGGCGCAGGACGATCTCGTTGGCGAAGGTCTCCTGCGTGAACGCGAGCCGGCGTCCGTCCGCCGAGACGTGCAGATCGAGCGCCATCACCGACGGCGAGCCCCACAGCGGCGTGACGCGTCGGGTCGCGTCGACATGGATGATCTGGAACATCTCCGCGGCGCGATCGCAGATCTGCGCCGCGACCAGGTCCTGGTCGCCGGGCATCCAGCTCGCGTCGATGAAGCCACAGCCGGGCGAGGGCTTGATGTCCTCGAGGAGCTGGCCGTCCAGATCGACGATCTGGATGGCGTTGCGGTTGCGCACCAGCAGCAGGCGCCGGCCGTCGCTCGAGGGGCGTGCGTCGGCGTAGTCACCGGCCTTCTCGAGCACGCGCTGGCCGTGCTCGAGCTCGTAGACCGAGACCGCGTCGTTGGCGGCCGTGTGGACCGCGTAGCAGATGGGGGCGCGCGAAGCGCAGCGCGTGCGCCAGGCGACCGGCGGTGGCACGCGGAGCCCCAGCTCGACCGGGCCGTCGGGACGGAAGACCTCGACGAGCCGCTCGCCGTCGACGCGCACCAGGCGCGCGGTCGCCACGCCGGCGCGCGCGTCGCGCGGATCGACGTCCCACGCGAACACCGCGCCATCGCTGCGCTGGACCGGCCAGCTCGACCACGCGGTCGCCGGCACGACCAGCTCCGGGTAGCCGGGCAGCGCCTGGCGCATCGCGCGGTGCGCCTTTGCGGTCTCGGCCACGAACAGGATGCCGCCGCCGTCGGGCGTCCATGACGACATGCGCTCCTCGCGGCCGGAGAAGGTGACCCGCTCGACCCCGCGCAGCGCGGGCGCGGTGCCGGAGGTCAGCTCGCCCACGTAGATGTCGCGCTCGCTCTGGTAGCGGATGGCGAGCAGATGCGCGCGCGCGGCGTCGAATCGCAGGTCGGCGACCGCGACCGCGCCGAGCGACTCGCGCGGCTCGGGCTTGCCGACGGTGCGTCCGGTCCGCGGGTCGACCACCAGGGTGTGTAGCGTGGTGGCCAGATCCTGCTCGGGTCCGCGCGGCGTGAGCGCGAAGACCAGCCGCGTGGCCGTCTCCCACTCCATCGCCGCGAGGCCGAACGGCGCGGTGAGCCAGGGGTCGCGCACGAGCACGTTCGTGCGGCCGGACGGCACCTCGATGCCGTGGACGACGCCGGCGCGGGTGTTACGGCCGGGGCGGCCCAGCACCGCGAAGCGCGCGGAGTCGGGCGACCAGACGATCCGGCTCATGATCGTCGAGCTCTTGTCGCGCACGAGCACGCGCGTGCCGGGATCGCGTGGGTCGGGATCGCGCGTATTGCCCCGCAGTGCGGCGGTCGCGTGCAGGTAGATGCCGTCGGGCTCGTCGACGGCGAGCCAGCGGCCGTCGGGGCTGGGCGTCGTGCAGCCGGCGCGCGCGACCGGCAGCACGCGCACCGCGCCGGTGAAGGCGTCGATCTCGAGCAGTCGGCCGCTGCGATCGTGGACCGCCACGTGGCGGCCGTCGGGGAACCAGCGCGCGCAGTAGAAGGTGTCGGCGCGCACCACCAGCTCGACCTCGTGCGAGGCGACGTCGAGGCGCATGAGGCCGCGGCGCTCGCTGAACACCACCGTGCGTCCGTCGGGCGACAGGTCGGCGTCCTGCACCGGCACCGTGGCGCTCTGCGCGGTGAGTGCGGTGAGCTCGGTCCTGGGCGGCGGCGAGGAACCGGCGAGCGCCAGCGCGAGGCCCGTACCGGCGACCAGCGCGGCGGTCACCCCCGCGTACGCGATCCGCCGGCTACGCGGC
>JBKJOI010000424.1:0-6024 GCA_046595695.1 Haliangiales bacterium
GCTCGGCGGGAACAGCGAGTTCGTGATCGGCGAGTCCATCGAGCAGCAGCTCGGCATCAGCCGCTTCTCGCCCGAGGCGGAGAACTTCATCAAGGCCGTCAGCCGCAACGACCCGCAGGCCATGGAACTCGGCATGCAGATCCCCGGCATCACGCCGGAGTTCATCGCGCAGGCGCAGCAGCTGCACACCGACATGGACGCCGACGCCGTGCGCGTCAAGGAACTCGGCGGGCTGCACATCGTCGGCACCGAACGCCACGAGTCGCGCCGCATCGACAACCAGCTGCGCGGCCGCGCCGGCCGCCAGGGCGATCCCGGTTCGTCCCACTTCTTCCTGTCGCTGGAAGACGATCTGCTGCGCATCTTCAGCGCCGACAAGATCACCGGGCTCATGGAGCGCCTGGGCATGGAAGAGGACGTGCCCATCGAGCACCCGTGGGTGAACCGCGCGGTCGAGAACGCGCAGCGCCGCGTCGAGGGTCACAACTTCGACATCCGCAAGAACCTGCTCGAGTACGACGACGTGATGAACCAGCAGCGCAAGAGCATCTACGCGCTGCGCCGGCAGATCCTCGAGGGTCGCTACTCGCCCAACCTCACCGACGCCGAGCGCAAGGCCGGCAAGGCGCCGGTGGTGCCCGAGAAGAGCGGCGACTGGACCCTCGAGAGCCTCGGCAAGGAGCTGCGCCCCGAGATCGAGAAGCTCGTCGATCGCTTCTTCGCGCCCCTGGATCCGCCGCTGCGTCCACCGCCCGGCATCGGCGCCGACGGCCAGCCGCTGCCCGAGAGCGGCGACCCGCTGCCCGAGCCGGCCAAGAAGACCTGGCGCGACCTGCGCCACCAGGTGTGGCGGCAGTACGGCGCGCTCGTCGAGGTCGAGAAGATCTTCGACGGCGCGCGCGGCCCGATCGTCGACAACCTGCTGGCGACCATCGCGTCCTCGATGATCCAGCAGCGCGAGCGCATCTTCGATCTCGCCGACCAGCTCATCGGCGCCTCGATCGACGTGGCGTGCCCGCCCGGCACCAACCCCGACTCGTGGAACCGAGAGCAGCTCGAGGCCCAGCTGGCCGAGACGTTCAACCTCAAGATCGACATCGACGACGACCTCAGTGACCCGGGCGCCATCGCCGCGGAGGCGTGGGCCCAGGTCGAGGAGCAGCTGAAGAAGCGCCAGGCCGAGCTGACCTCGCCGTTCTTCCTCTACTTCTCGCGCGACTTCTTCTTGCAGGAGATCGACCAGCAGTGGATCGACCACCTGAAGGCCATGGACAGCCTGCGCGAGGGCATCGGCCTGCGCGGCTACGGCCAGAAGGATCCCAAGCAGGAGTACAAAAAGGAAGGCTTCCGCATGTTCGCCGAGATGATGTCGAACATCGCCTCGAACGTCGGCGGCAAGCTGTTCCGCGTGCAGATCGTGCGCGACCGCGAGGTCCCGCCCGAGATCCAGCAGAAGCAGCGCAAGATGGTCGCCATCCACCCGGGCGCGGGCCCGGGCGCCGAGGCCCAGGGCGGCCAGGAGCAGACCGCGCAGGGCGGCGCGGTGCAGGCGGGCGGCGCGCTCGCCACCGGCCAGGCGGGCTCGCCACCCGCGGAGATCCGCAAGCCCGAGACGGTCAGGCGCGCCGAGCCCAAGGTCGGGCGCAACGACCCGTGCCCGTGCGGCAGCGGCAAGAAGTACAAGAAGTGCCACGGCGCCGGCGCCACGGACGTCGCGTAGGCGATGCCCATCGTCCCGGGGTTTCGCTTCGCCGGCGTCGCCGCCGGCATCAAGAAGCCGGGCACCACGCGCCTCGACGTGGGCCTGCTCGTCGCAGACGTGCCCGCCGCGGCCGCGGCGGTGTTCACGCGCAACCGCGTCAAGGCAGCGCCCGTCGTGGTCTCGCAGGCGCGCATCAAGCGCGGCCGCTGTCGCGGCATCGTGATCAACGCCGGCAACGCCAACGCCTGCACCGGCGAGCGCGGCCAGCTCGACGCCGAGGCCATGACCCAGCTGGCCGCCGAGGCACTGGGCCATGGCGCGCGCGGCGAGGACTTCTGCGTCGCCTCGACGGGCGTGATCGGCAACCTCTTGCCGATGGACCGCCTGAGCGACGGCATCGGTCGCGCCGCGGCGGAGCTCTCGGCGAGCGGCTTCGATCGCTTCGCCGAGGCCATCCTGACCACCGACAAGGGCCCCAAGACCGCGACCCGCCACGTCAAGATCGGGCGCCGCCCGGTAATCGTGGCCGGCTGCACCAAGGGCGCCGGCATGATCGCGCCCAACATGGCGACCACCTTGACCTTCGTGGCCACCGACGCGGTATGCGCGCCGGCCTGGTTGCGGCGCATGCTGCGCGAGGAGGCCGAGACCTCGTTCAACACCGTCACCGTCGACGGCGACACCTCGACCAACGACTCGCTGTTCCTGCTCGCGTCGGGCGCCTCGGGCGCGCCGCCCATCCGCGCCGACGACGCCGACGGCAAGCGCCTGCGCGCCGCGGTGCGCGAGGTGCTGCTCGAGCTCGCCTTCAAGCTGCTGGTCGGCGGCGAGGGCGCTACCAAGCTGGTGACCTTCGCGGTCACGGGCGGCGCCTCGGTGCCGGCGGCACGCGCGGTGGCCAGGCGCATCGCCCACTCGCCGCTGGTCAAGACCGCGCTGCACGGCGCCGATCCCAACTGGGGCCGCCTGCTGTGCGCGATCGGCAACGCCGGCGTGCCGATCGTGCCCGAGAAGATCGAGATCGACATAGGCGACGTGCCCATCGTGCGCCGCGGCGTCGGCGTCATGCCGCCCGACGTCGAGGCGCGCGCGCACGCCGTCATGGCCACGCCCCGCTACACCGTGCACGTGCGGCTCGGCCAGGGCCGCGCGCTCGCCGAGTGCTCGACCTGCGACCTGACCGCCGAGTACGTCTCGATCAACGCGGACTACCGGAGCTAGGCGGGACGCCGTGGCACCGTCTCCGAGCGAGCGGGTCGAGGGCGCGCTCTACGGGCTGCTCGTCGGTGACGCGCTCGGGGTACCCTACGAGTTCCGCCCGCCCGATCGCGTGCCGCCGCGCGCCGACATCGAGATGACGCCGCCAGCCGGCTACGACCGCGCGCACGCGAGCATCGCGCCCGGCACCTGGTCAGACGACGGCGCGCACGCGCTCTGCCTGCTCGCGTCGCTGCTGCATCGCGACGCCCTGGATCTCGACGATCTCGCGCGCCGCCTGCGCAACTGGCGCGATCACGGCTACCTGGCCGTGGACAGCGTGGTCTTCGACGTCGGGGTGCAGACCGAGCGCGCGCTGATGGCGCTGACCGCCGGCACGCCGGTAGAGCGCGCCGGCCCCGCCGGCGAGTACGACAACGGCAACGGCTCGCTCATGCGCGTCCTGCCACTCGCGCTCTGGCACCGCGGCAGCGACGCCGAGCTGGCGCGCGACGCCGAGCTGCAGTCGCTGGTCACGCACGGCCACCGGCGCGCCCGCCTGTGCTGCGCGCTGTACTGTCTGTGGGTCCGGCGCACGCTGCAGGCGGCCGCCGACCCGTGGGCCGATGCCGCGGCGACGCTGCGCGCGCTCGTCGACGGTGACGCCGAGGCGGTCCGCGAGCTCGAGCTGTCCATCCGCCCGGGCGACGCGCCGCGCGGCGGCGGCTCGGGCTACGTCGTCGACAGCCTGCACTCGGCACGGCTCGTCCTCGGCGCCGGCTCGTACGAGCACGCGATGAAGGCCGCGGTCGCGCTCGGCCACGACACCGACACGACCGCCGCGATCGCCGGCGGTGTCGCGGGCGCGCGCGACGGCCTCACCGCCATCCCGGCGCGCTGGCTGGGCGCGCTGCGCGGCCGCGAGCTCGTCGAGCCCCTGGCCCGCGCGCTGTCGGCGCGCTGAGCCGCGCGCGCCGGCCCGCGGCCGCGTCGTTCCGCGTGCCCCTGGTCCGTGCGGGTTTTGCGAATTGGCCTCGCGCCCATCGACGCACCGCGTCGTTAACTGCTCAACATCATTGCTACTTCCGGCGTGACTCTGGACCGGCGCTTGGTTAGAGTCGCGGCTCGAGGGCCAAACATGATCGTAGGCGTTCCGACCGAAATCAAATCCCGTGAGTTCCGCGTCGGCATGATCCCGGCCGGCGTGCGCATGCTGACCGCGCGCGGTCACAAGGTGCTGGTGCAGGCGGGAGCCGGCGTCGGCTCCGGGCTACCCGACGAGGAGTACGTCCGCGCTGGCGCCGAGATCGTCCCCCGGCGCGAGGACGTCTGGAAGCGCGCCGAGATGATCGTGAAGGTCAAGGAGCCGCTCCCCGACGAGTACCCGCTCATGCGCGAGGGCCAGCTCGTCTACACGTACCTGCACCTCGCCGCCGCGCCCGAGCTCGGTCACGAGATGCTGAAGCGCAAGGTCAACGGCGTCGCCTACGAGACCATCGAGACGCCCGACGGCCGCCTGCCGCTCCTGCACCCGATGAGCGCGATCGCGGGACGCATGGCGTCGCAGGTGGGCGCGACCTTCCTCGAGAAGGAGCGCGGCGGCAAGGGCGTGCTCCTGGGTGGCGTGCCGGGCGTGCGCCGCGGCCGCGTCGCCATCATCGGCGGCGGCGTGGTCGGGCAGAACGCGGCGCGCATCGCCGTCGGGCTGGGCGCGCAGGTCACCGTGCTGGACATCAACCAGCTGACGCTCACGTACATCGACGACATCTACCAGGGCCGCATCCAGACCCTGTACAGCGATCCCCACACCGTCGAGCAGACGGTCCGTGAGGCCGACCTGGTGATCGGCGCGGTGCTGGTCACCGGCGCACGCGCGCCGCGGCTGGTCAGCGAGGCGATGGTCGCCAAGATGGAGCCCGGCTCGGTGATCGTCGACGTCGCCGTCGACCAGGGTGGCTGCGTCGAGACCTGCCGGCCGACCACGCACGACAACCCCACCTACCTGGTGCACGACGTCGTGCACTACGCGGTCGCCAACATGCCGGGCGGCGTGGCCCGCACGTCCACGTTCGCGCTGTGCAACGCGACCATCGGCTACGCGCGCTTCCTGGCCGATCACGGAGTGGTCAAGGCCGCACAGCTCGACGCCGCGCTCGAGAAGGGTGTGAACACCTTCCGCGGCCACGTGCCCCACGCCGCCGTCGCCCACGCGCTCGGCGTGGAGCACCGCAGCTTCGCCAGCTTGATCTAGCAATCGCCAGCCATTACAGTCGTTTACACACAGGGCGCCGGTGTGGGAATGCGCCACCCACCGACCCGGTTACACTTTCACTCCCATGTTCGGCAACGCACGCAAACAGAGGACCGAGTTCGAGCGCCAGGTGCTCCCGCACTTCGACGCGCTGTTCGGCACCGCGATGCGCCTCACGCGCAACCCGCGCGACGCCGAGGACCTGGTGCAGGACGCCATGCTGCGCGCCTACCGGTTCTGGGGCCAGTTCGAGCAGGGCACCAACTGCAAGGCCTGGCTCTTCAAGATCCTCACCAACACCTTCATCAACCGCTACCACAAGCAGCGCCGCGACCACGAGCTCGCGCAGCAGGTGGCCGCCGAGGACGACGCCGCCGAGTCGATCGTCTCGCAGGAGACCCACGAGCGCAGCCGTGATCCGGAGGGCGCCATCGTCCGCGGCATGCTCTCCGACGACGTGCTGCGCGCGCTCGACTCGCTGCCCACCGACTTTCGCCTCGCCGTCGTGCTCTGCGACCTGCAGGAGCTCTCGTACAAGGAGATTGCCGAGGTCATGGACTGCCCGGTGGGCACGGTGATGTCGCGGCTGTTCCGCGGCCGCCGGCTGCTCCAGAAGCAACTGCGCGACTACGCGATCGGCGAGGGCGTCATCAAGCGCACCGCGCCGGCCGAGCCCGCCGCGCCGGACCTCGACGGCATCGTCGATCTGGACAGCTTCCGCGCCGCGTCGAAAACCAAGGCGACCAAGGCGAAGGGCAAGGCGTGACATGAGCGCCGCCCTGGAGACCATGCGCTGCGACGACGTGCAGAGGTCGGTGCACGCATACCTCGATGGTGAGCTGCTCGAGGCCGACCGCATCGGTTTCGACGAGCA
>JBKJOI010000555.1:0-11542 GCA_046595695.1 Haliangiales bacterium
GCCCGCGCGCGACTGGACCTCCCCTGCCTGCTCGTCGCGCGGCGGCACTGAAGGGCTTAGGGATTCGGCCGACGACGTGGCATGAGTCGCGACACCGTTCGTTCGGAGGTCTCGAACCCGAGCATTCGCAGCTCGCCGTGGACGCGCGGCGCGCCCCACGTCGGGTTCTCGGTGGCCAGACGCCGGACCAACGCGCGCACCTCGGCGTCGGCCGAGGGCCGGCCCCCGCGGCCGCGGCGGGAAAGCCAGTTCCAGTAGAGCCGGAAGCCCGCACGGTGCCAGCGGACGACCGTGTCCGGCTTCACGAACACGAGGACCTCGGTCCACCGCGACCATACCCGCCGCAGCACGACCCAGAACCAACGGTCCAACGTCGACACTCGTGGGCGCCGCCCTGCCCGCAGGAGCACGACCACCTGCTGCCGTAGCGCCAGATTCTCGAGCACCAGGTCCGCCCGACTGCGGCACGAAGAGCGAAGGGCGACAACCATCAGGAGAAGCAGACGACCCATCGTCTGTTCACGTTGACCGCGATGCTAAGGATCGCAATGCTTCTCGATAGATCGAGGTCTTGGCGAGGGACACGTCGTCGTTACCGTGACGGGCTCGGGCGGATCGCTGGCCATGGGGCCCGCACGATACCTCGCAAAGGCGTACACTGATCGGGATGCGTCGGGCTTCACGATTCCTTACCGGTGTCTCTGCTGCGGTCCTGCTGATCGCGGCGGCCAGCGTACGGAGCCCAGCACGCGCCGAGGAGCTGCCGGCGCACGAGGTCATCGGGCACGAGGCCCAGGCGATGGGCAAGCAGCTCATGCTCAAGCTGGACATCTTCGACTGGGACGAGGAGCGCGGCGCGATCTTCGACACGCCGGGCATCGGCTACGCCGCGGACGTGGACGTGGACGTGAGGGGGCGGCGCGCGAAGGTCAGCCTGGGCGCGGGCGATCCGGGCGTGATCTACCTGCGGCTGGACGCGCGCATGTGGGGCGAGCGCGGCAGGATGCGGACCTCGGTCGTGCTGAAGATCGGGATCGCCGGCGAGAGGTGGCAGCTCACGCTGCCGGATGTGCGCATGAAGACCCGGCGCAGCAACGGCGAGATCGTGTACGAGTTCGACGTGCCGCTCATCGAGCGCCGCTTCTAGCCGACGCTCCGTGCGTCACCGCGCGCGACCGCACCTCGGCGCACCTTGCGTAGCGACGACGCGGTGGGACACTTGCGGCATGATCTCGGGATGTCGCCCGGCCGCGGTGGCGGGCCATTTTTACCCGGCAGATCCGACGACGCTGGCGACGATGGTCGACCGGCTGCTCGCCGAGGCGGGCGAAGGCATGCGCGCGTTGCGACCGGCCGCGAATGCGCCGCGGCCCAAGGCGATGATCGTTCCACACGCGGGCTTCATCTACTCGGGGCCGATCGCGGCCAGTGCGTACTCCCGGCTGCGCGGTGCGCGCGGCATCGAGCGCGTGATGCTCGTCGGGCCCGCGCACCGCGTGGCCGTGCGCGGCCTCGCGCAGCCCGGCGTCGGCGCGTTCGCGACCCCGCTCGGCAACGTGCGCGTCGACACCGCGGCGTTCGTCGACCTGCCGGGCGTGGTCGTGAGCCACCGCGCGCACGCGCAGGAGCACGCGCTCGAGGTCCAGCTGCCGTTCCTGCAGCGCCTGCTGCCGGAGGCGCGCATCGTGCCGCTGGTCGTGGGCCATGCGTCGCCCGACGAGGTCGCGGTCGTGCTCGATGCGCTCTGGGGCGGACCGGAGACGCTCGTGCTGGTCAGCTCGGACCTCTCGCACTACCTGTCGTACGGCGCGGCCCGCGTGCTCGACGCGCAGACTGTCGCGCGCATCAAGGAGCTCGACGATGACGTCGATCCCGAGCGCGCATGCGGGGCCACCGCGATCCGCGGGCTGGTCCGCGTGGCCCGTCGCCGCCGGCTTCGCGCCGAGGTGCTCGACCTGCGCAACTCGGGCGATACCGCAGGCGACAAGGCGCGCGTGGTGGGCTACGCCGCCGTCGCCTTCCACCCGAGCGATCCGGCGTAGCCGCCGGCGTAGGCGCCGGCTACGTGGTCATCGCGCCGTCGACGACGACGGTCGAGCCGTTGATGTACGTCGCGTCGTCCGAGGCCAGGAACGCGATCGTCCCGGCGATCTCGTTGGGCGTGCCCATCCGGTCGAGCAGCGGCGCGATGCGCATGATCTGCTTCATGCTGCCGCCTTCCGGCGGCGCGAACTGCTGGATGATAGGCGTCTCGACGCCACCCGGACAGACACAGTTGATGCGGATGCCCTTGCGCGCATACTCGACCGCAAGCGCCTTGGTCAGCATCACGACGCCGCCCTTGGACGCGCAGTAGGCGGCCGCGTAGGGATGCGACTTGAGCCCCGCGATCGACGCGACCGTGATGATCGAGCCCTTGCTCGCCAGGATGTGCGGCAGCGCCTGCTGGCACATCAGGAAGGTGCCGGTGAGGTTGACCGCGATCATCTGGCTCCAGCCCTCGAACGTCTCGTTCGCGGTCAGCCGGAAGCCGCCGATGCCGGCGACCGACGCGAGCACGTGCAGCTTGCCGTAGCGCTCGATCGTCTGCGCCACCGCGGCGGCGGCCGAGGCAGGATTCGAGACGTCGCAGGCGAGGCCGAGCGCGTCGCCGCCGGCCTCGCGGATGGCCGCGGCCGTGGCCAGCGCGCCGTCCTCGTTGCGGTCGGTGCAGACCACGCGTCCACCCTCGGCGCCGAAGCGCAGCGCGGTGGCCTTGCCGATGCCCGACGCCGCGCCGGTGACCAGCACGACTTTTTCCTCGAAGCGTCGCATCTCGTGCCTCCTGGGCCGAAAGCTTGAAAGCTTGAATGTCGCGGGCGCCGGATTACTTCGCCGGCGGGAACAGCTGCTGCATTTTCATGGCGACCATCATGTTGCCCGAGACCTTGAGCTTGCCGCTCATGACCGCCCAGTGGCCGTTGATCTTGCCATTCGACATCTTGAGGTAATCCTCGGCGTCCATCTTGAGGGTCACCGTGGGCGCGTCGTGCGGCCCTTCCTTCACTGACACCTTGGTCTCCTCGACCACGACCGCGTAGGTGCCGCCGCCCGAGCCCGAGAGCTCGAACTGGAACACCGCATTGACGCCCTTGGCCTCCGTGGCCTGGAAACGGGTGTCGATGGTGTCGAAGTATTCCTTCACGCTGCTCACCTGCGCCATGATCGTCCTCCTACGCGGCGGGTGCGGGAACGCACACCGAGTGAAACATGTTCTATTCCGAGTCAGCGCTGCGTGTCAACCGCTTCGCACGCCCCGGTCAGACACGTGCGTGTATTTTGGTTGAAACATGTTCTAGTCGAAGTGTAGCCTGCTCTTAACCGGCACTCGGAGTGAAATCCATGCAGTGGTCGACGGTCTGGCGGTTCGTGGCGACGGTGGTGATGGCGGCCTTGGCAGCGCAGACGGCGGCCTGTGACGACGGCGGTGCGCCCGCGGGCGCCGACGCCACGCCCGGGCCTCCCGACGCCGGGACCTGCATTCCCGGGCCCGATGCCGGGCCCGCCGGCGCCGCGGGCGACGTCACTGGTACCTGGGCGGTGGTCCAGCTCAGCACCGCGGTGGTCACCGCGCTCAATTCCACGCAGGTCTCGCGCAACGTCTCGCTCTACGTCATGACGCAGACCGGCACCGACGTGGCGATCACCGAGCAACTGTGCGAGATCAAGGTCGACGACACCGCCGGCCTCGTGCGCACGCGCATGCTACCCAAGATGGCGCCGAGTGTGCCGCCGCTCACGCGCACCGCCACCATGGCCCCCGACGGCGCGGGCGGCTTCGACTTCGTCAATGCGCAGGCCTGGACCACGCGCGGCATCACGCTCGCGAACATCGAGACCGACGTCATGCCGACCATGGCCTCGGACCCGCGCATCGGCGACTGGGACGACGACGACCACCCGGGAATCACCCTCATCCTCGACGGCGTGATCCGCGGCGACGCCTACGTGATCCAACGCGACTGGAACATGCATACCTGCACGCAACTCGACGCCGACCACATCCAGGGTCTGGCCGCGTGGGACAGCGAGCAGATCTACCTGGGCTCGGATCCCGCATCGATCGCCGAGCTCGACGCCATGGCCGATCCCGACCCCGATCCGACCAAGCACCCGATCTCCTTCGTGCGCATCCCGCAGGGCTCGAACTGCGCGTATGTGCTCGCCAACCAGTGCCAGCTCTTCGGCGGCAAGTGACGGCGTCGCGAGCGCGTTCGCGCCGGCTCGCCGGCGCGGCCGCCAGCTTTGCGACCGCCGTGGCCACCGCGCTCATCGGTGCGCCGGCCGCCGCGTCGCCGCTGCCCGAGATGGTCGGCGCGACCGGCGGCAGCGGTGGCTGGAACGCGCGCGTCACCGGCGCGGGGCCGGCGTCCACCTACTTCAACCCGGCGCTGCTCCCCGATGCGCGCGAGCAGCTCGAGCTCGGCTTCTTCGTCATCGAATCCGAGCTGCGCATCGACGTGCAGGGCCGGCCTGCGGGCGCCGACGTCGCGGCGGCGATCGACGATTCGCGCGGCCCCGACGGGCCGCTCGAGGTCCGCCCGCTGCCGACCGCGCAGCTACAGGCCCAGTCGCCTCGCCAGGGCGAGGGCGCGGGGGATGCCACCAACGGCTACATCGCGATCGGCATGGTGAAGCGGCTGTTCGGACCACGCCTCGTGCTCGGCTTCCAGGCGCTCCTTCCCGCCGGCCAGATCCAGCAGCAGCGAGCCTTTTACTCGGACCAGCGCGAGCAGTACTTCTCGAACAGCCTGCACTTCGAGCTGCTCGGCGACCGGCTCACGCTCACGACCTTCAGCTTCGCGCTGGGCAGCCGGGTGATGGACCAGCTGTCCCTGGGCGTCGGCTTCTCGGCCAGCATCGCCACCGCGGTGACGTCGCCTGTGTTCGTGCCCAACGCCGCCGACTACAGCGCCATCTACCTGGACTCGGACATCGCGGTGAGCACCAAGCTGACGCCGCACTTCGGCGTCACCTTCCGGCCGCGCGAGAACGTCACGCTGGCGGCCACGCTGCACACGCCGTCGCGCGTCGAGGTCAGCGGCAAGAACGAGATCCGCGTCGCCAACGAGATCACCGCCGAGCAGGTGTTCACGTTCGTGCACGGCGACGAGCCGCTCGGCGTCGCGGCCGCCGCCGCGTGGAACATCTGCGACGCCGGCGGCCTCGGCTACACCGTCGCCGGCACGCTGCTGTGGCGCGACTGGTCGAGCTACCGCGATCGCCACGGCGAGGCGCCGCTCGACGCGTGGAAGGACACCTTCACCGGCACGCTGGGCGCTCGCTACGCGGCCAGCGGATTCACCGTCCACCTCGACGGCAGCTACGTGCCGTCGCCGGTGCCCGAGCAGGACGGCCGCACCAACTACGTGGACAACGCACGCGCCGGCCTGGCCGCGGGCATTGGCGGCGAGCTCACGCTGTTCGGCACGCGCGTGCGCGGCAGCTTCAACTTGCACGGGCAGCGCCTGCTGGCGCGCTCGGTGAGCAAGCGCAGCGCCGCGGCGCACCCCGTGGTCGACGAGTTCCCCGACGGCTCGGTCAATCCGAGCGTCGACCCCGACGCGCCGCTCCCCGAGGCGGTCGGACTGCAGAGCAACAACCCGGGTTTCCCCGGCTACGCCAGCGAAGGCTGGCTGTTCGGCGCGGGCATCACGCTCGAGACGCGATTCTGATCAGACGTCGCGATCGGCTTCGACAAAGGAGTAGCGCATGGCCATCGTTCAGCCCATCGAGAGCAGCGGCGGGCGCCGCCGCCTGCAGGTATCCAGCCCGGTCACCCGCCAGCCGGTCGGCGAGATCGCGGTCGACACCGCCGCCGAAGTGCGTGCCGCGGTCGCCAGGGCGCGCGCCGCGCAGCCCGCGTGGGCCGCGCTCGACTTCGACGCACGCGCCAGGTACCTGCGCCGCGCGCTCGAGATCCTCATCGCGAAGCAGGAGCAGTTCATCGACGTGATCGTTGGTGAGACCGGTCGCTCGCGCGGCGAGACCGTCATGATGGAGATCTTCGCGGCGTGCGACTCGCTGGCCTACTACGCCAAGCATGCCAAGAAGGTGCTCGGCGACCGCTGGGTCGGCATGCACCTCCTGCGCACCAAGAAGCTGCTCATGACCTACCGCCCACTCGGGGTCATCGGCGTCATCACGCCGTGGAACGGGCCGTTCATCCTGTCGCTCAACCCGACGGTGCAGGCGCTCATGGCCGGCAACGCCGTGATCGTGAAGCCGTCCGAGGTCACGCCGTTCTCGGGCAAGCTGGTCGCGCAGCTGTTCACCGAGGCGGGGCTGCCCCAGGACGTGCTGCAGGTGATCGAGGGCGACGGCGAGACCGGCGCCGCGCTGGTCGACAGCGGCGTCGACAAGATCTCGTTCACCGGCAGCGTGCGCACCGGCCGCAAGGTCGGCGAGGCCTGCGGCAAAAACCTGATCCCGTGCACGCTCGAGCTGGGCGGCAAGGACGCGATGATCGTCTGCGCCGACGCAGACCTCGAGCGCGCCGCGGGCGGCGCCGTGTTCGGCGGCTTCATGAACACCGGCCAGTACTGCTGCGCCACCGAGCGCGTCTACGTGGTCGAGGCGGCCGCCGACGAGCTCATCCGCCGCGTGGTCGAGAAGGTGAAGGCGCTGCGCCAGGGCACCACCGGGCAGTTCGACGTGGGCCCCATGATCTGGCCGCCGCAGCTCGCGGTCATCGACCGGCAGATGGAGGACGCGGTCAAGAAGGGCGCGACCATCCTGACCGGCGGCAAGCGCAACCCGATTCTCGGCGACATGTTCTACGAGCCCACCGTGCTCACCGACGTGACCCACGACATGCTGATCATGACCGAGGAGACCTTCGGTCCAATCCTGCCCATCATGCGCGTGAAGAGCGAGGAAGAGGCCATTCGCCTGGCCAACGACTCGAGCTACGGGCTGGCCGCCAATGTGTGGACCAAGGACGAGGCCAAAGCCATCGCGATCGCGCGGCGCATCGACTCGGGATCGATCTGCGTGAACGACTGCGCGGTCACGTACGGCGCCCACGAGGCGCCATTCGGCGGACGCAAGACCTCGGGCGTCGGCCAGGTGAACGGCGAGACCGGCCTGCGCGGCTACGCCTTTGCCACGCCGGTGATCCTGGATCGCTTCAACCTCAAGGAAGAGCACATCTGGTACCCGTACACCGCGGAGAAGACGAAGATCCTGCAGCGGATCATCAAGTGGGTGTGGGGCACGCCGCTCGGCCGGTTCATGAGCTAGAGGACAGGAGCACGCCGTGAAGATCGAAGTCGACCATGACCTGTGCGAGGCCAACGCGATCTGCCAGCGGGTCGCGCCCGAGGTATTTCGCGTCGACGGGCAGGACAAGCTGCACCTGCTCATCGAGCAGCCGGACGAGTCGCTGCGCGAGAAGCTCGTCATCGCGGTGAAGCGCTGCCCGCGCCGCGCGCTCAAGCTCGTCGACTGAGCCCCGCCCCGTCCCGCCCCGAATCAGACCTTGAATACCCGCTGCGCATTCTCGCGCAGAAACTTCGGCCACACATGATCGCGGAAGGGCACATTCGGCATCTCGCTGAAGATGCGCTCGAGCGATAGCCCCATGGGAAAGTAGCCCGCGTACATGATCTTGTCGGCGCCGCGCGTGTTGGCGTAGTCGATGATCTCCTTCGGGTAGTGCTTCGGCGCGAACGCGCTGGTCGAGTAGTACAGGTTCGGCCACTTGAGCATGAGCTTGACCGCCAGGTCGGTCCACGGCTCGGCGCCGTGGCGCATGACGAACTTGAGCTCGGGGAAGAACCAGCAGACCTCGTCGATGAGCGAGACGTCCTGCACGCCCATGGGCACGCGCGGCCCGGGCACGCCGGCGCACACGCAGATGGGGATATCCAGCTCCACGCACTTGGCATAGAGCGGATAGAACCGCTTGTCGTTGATGGCCACCTGCGGACACAGCCCGGCCGGGAACGCCGTCGCCGCCTTGCAGCCGAGCTCGACGGCGCGCTGCAGGTCGCGCACGCCTTCCATGCCCAGGTTGGGATTCACGGCGTAGCAGCCGAAGAAGCGATCCGGGTGCTCCTTCATCGCGCGCACCGCCTCATTCTTGCTGAAATCGAAGCCGACCATCGCCTTCTCGATGCCGTGCTTGTCCATTTCGTCGAGGACGATGCCCACGTAATCGGCCGACTTGCGCGTCGTCGGAACGTTCTTGAACATGTACTCGGCGGGGAACTCGAACTGCTCGCGGCTCTCCTTGTCGAGCAGGAGCGGCCGCAGGAACTCGTAGCGCTTCTTCGCGTCGTCCGTCGGGAAGTCCAGCATCAGGTCAATCGCGCGCAGGCCGGCCGGCATCGTCATCGTGTCGCTCCTCGGGGTCCTTGAAACACATTCTAGCGCTTTAGGATTTCGGGTGGACAGCCAAAATGAAACATGTTCTAGTTGGCGACATGGAGGGCCACATGTCGGAGATGATCGCGCCCTACGTGCTCGAGTACACGTACCGCAGGAGCGTCGGACCGGTTATCGGACGCTTCCTGGCCGCCCTACGCGACGGCAAGATCGAAGGCATCCGCACCAGCGCCGGCCGAGTGATCGTGCCGCCCACCGAATACGATCCCGATTCGGGTGACCCGCTCTCCGACTTCGTCGAGGTCGGCCAGAGCGGCGTTGTCACCGCGTGGGCGTGGATCGGCGAGCCGCTGCGCAACCAGCCGCTCGCGCACGCGTTCGCGTGGGCGCTGGTCAAGCTGGACGGCGCTGACACCGCCATGCTGCACGCGGTCGACGCGGGCAGCCCGGAGCGCATGCAGAGCGGCATGCGCGTGCGCGTGCGCTGGCGGGCCGAGCGCAGCGGATCCATACGCGACATCGAGTGCTTCGAGCCGACGGACAGGTAGCCATGGCCGATCCGATCCGCACCATCAAGACGCCTATCCACCTCGACTTCCAGGTCATCGCCGGGCGCGACTTCGCGCGCTTCCTGCGCGCCATCGCCGAGGGCAAGCTCATCGGCCGGCGCTGCCCGTCGTGCAAGAAGGTCTACGTGCCGCCGCGCGGCGCGTGTCCGACCTGCGCGGTGATCATGGGCGAAGAGGTGCCCGTCGCCGACACCGGCACGGTCGCGACCTTCTGCATCGTGAACGTGCCGTACGAGGGCCAGACCATGAAGCTGCCGTACGTCTACGCGAGCGTGCTGCTCGACGGCTCGGACATCCCCTTCCCGCACCTCATCCAGGGCATCGAGGCCAAGGACGTGCGCATGGGCCTGCGGGTGCGCGCCGAGTGGGTGCCTGCGGCCGAGCTGCGCCCGACCATGGAATCCATCCGCTGGTTCGTGCCCACCGGCGAGCCCGACGCACCCTTCGAAGCCTACAAGGACCACCTCTGATGCGCGACGTAGCGATCGTCTCGTTTGCCCAGCGTGCCGCCGTGCGTCGCGAGCGCGAGGCCGATGACGTCGAGATGCTCCTGCCCACGATCACCGAGGCCCTCGAGCGCTCGGGCATCGGGCGCAAGGAGATCGGCTTCACCTGCTCGGGTAGCTGCGACTACCTGATCGGCCGGCCCTTCTCGTTCTTGACCGCGCTCGACGCGGTCGGCGCCTGGCCACCCATCCAGGAGTCGCACGTCGAGATGGACGCCGCCTGGGCGCTCTACGAGGCCTGGGTGCGCCTGCAGCACGGTGACATCGACTCGGCGCTCGTCTACGGCTTCGGCAAGTCGTCGCTGGG
This sequence comes from Haliangiales bacterium, assembly GCA_046595695.1. Taxonomy (GTDB): domain Bacteria; phylum Myxococcota_A; class Polyangia; order Haliangiales; family SHYZ01; genus JBKJOI01. The sequence goes on from JBKJOI010000555.1 coordinate 9,750, forward strand.
CATCCTGCGCGAAGTCATGGTCATGCAGCTCGACCCGTACGTGCTCGCGCCGCTGTGGCCCGACTCGATCTCGCTGGCCGCCCTGCAGGCGCGCGCGCTGCTCGACACCGGGCGCGTGACCGAGCGCGACATGGCCGAGGTCGCGGGCCGGAACCGCCGCGCCGCGCGCACGAACCCCGCCGCGCACGTGAAGGGCGACTTCGCGACCGACAAGCTGCTCGCCGAGCCCTACCTGGTGGCGCCGCTGCGCAAGCACGATTGCCCGCCGATCTCCGACGGCGCAGCCGCCATCGTGCTGGCCGCCGGCGACCTGGCCAGGCGCGTCAGCAAGCGGCCCGCGTGGATCCGCGGCATCGATCACCGGATCGAGGCACACTCGCCCGGCGCGCGCGACCTGACGCGCTCGTCGTCGACCGAGATCGCCGGCCGCAAGGCAGGCGTCGGCGACGCGCCGATCGACGTCGCCGAGCTGCACGCGCCGTTTTCGCACCAGGAGCTGATCGTGCGCGACGCGCTCGGCCTGGGCGCCAATGTCGACGTGAACCCCTCGGGCGGCGCGATGGGCGCGAACCCCATGATGGTCGCCGGGCTCACCCGGCTCGGCGAGGCCGCGACCCGCGTGCTCGACGGCCGCGCCAACCGCGCGGTCGCGCACGCGACCTCGGGTCCCTGTCTGCAGCAGAACCTCGTCTGTGTGCTGGAGGCACGCTGATGTCCAACCCTTGCGCCGTCATCGGCATCGGCCAGACCAAGCACACCACCAAGCGCGATGATCTCTCGATCGCCGGCCTGGTGCGCGAGGCCGCGCTGCGCGCCCTCGAGGACGCCGGCCTGAACTGGAAGGACATCGACGCGGTCGTGCTGGGCAAGGCGCCCGACATGTTCGAGGGCGTCATGATGCCCGAGCTCTACCTGGCCGACGCGCTGGGTGCGGTGGGCAAGCCCATGATGCGCGTGCACACCGCCGGTTCCGTCGGTGGCTCGACCGCGATCGTCGCCGCGCACCTCATCCAGGGCGGCGTGCACCAGCGCGTGCTCACGGTCGCGTTCGAGAAGCAGTCCGAGTCCGACGCCATGTGGGCGCTGTCGCCCAAGTACCCGTTCACACCGCCGCTGCTGGCCGGCGCGGGCGGCTACTTCGCGCCGCTGGTGCGCAGCTACATTCGTCGCTCGGGCGCGCCTGCCGACGTGGGCATCGTGGTCGCGGTCAAGGATCGACTGAACGCGCTCAAGAACCCGTACGCGCACCTGCACATGCCCGAGATCTCGACCGAGATGGTCAAGGCCTCGCCCATGCTGTGGGACCCGATTCGCTACCTCGAGACCTGCCCGTCCTCCGACGGTGCGGTCGCGATGGTGCTGGCCAGCGACACCGCCGCCAAGCGCGCGCCGGGCAAGCCCGCCTGGGTGCGCGGCACCGCCACGCGCAGCGAGCCGGCCATGTTCGCCGGCCGCGATCAGGTGCTGCCGCGCGGCGGTCGTGAGTGCGCCGCCGACGTCTACGCGCAGGCGGGCGTGACCAGGCCGCGCGAGCAGATCGACTGCGCCGAGATCTACGTGCCGTTCTCGTGGTTCGAGCCCATGTGGCTCGAGAACCTCGGCCTCGCCGAGCCCAACGAGGGCTGGAAGCACACGCTCGACGGCTCGACCGCGCTGGGCGGCTCGCTGCCGATCAACATGTCGGGCGGCGTGCTGTCGACGAACCCGATCGGCGCGTCGGCCATGCGCGCGCCGTCCACCTGGTGCGCGCCGGCCTGGCCGCGCACCTGCATGGCCGCCTCGGCGAAGCGCAG
>JBKJOI010000621.1:0-7254 GCA_046595695.1 Haliangiales bacterium
CTCGCCCGAGAGCAGCTTGAAGGCGTCCGGCTTCACGATGGCGCCGGTGACGCCGAGCTTCGTGCAGATGCTGCAGTTGCACCGGGTGCCCGAGCTCGCGTCGAGCACGACCTCGAAGCGAACCGTCCCGCAGTGACAACTCCCCAGGTGCTTCGTCAGTCCGACCTTCGCGTCCATGGTTGCCTCCCGTGTGGTTTCTTCAAGTGCTGAAGCCACTTTGCCGCCCCCCAATGACAGCCTTATGTCAGTTAATGTCCCCGCCCCCCGATCTTACTTTCGGGGACGGTGTTCAGGATCTTACTTTCGGCCTCAACCGACGAACGTCACGGTCCACTCGCGCGGCTCGCCCTGCACGACGATCTCGACGGTGTCGCCGACCTTGCGTCCGATCACCGCGCGCCCGAGCGGCGAGACGGGCGTGACCACGGTCAGAAATCCGTCACCGTCGGGAAAGGTAAGCTCGATGCCGGCGCCGGCCGGGGCCAGGAAGAGCGTGCGGCCCTCGTTGCCGTCCTCGACCTCGATCACCGCGCCGAGCGCCACCTTGGCGCTGCCGGCCAGCTTCTGCGGCACGAAGCCGTCGAGCGCGAGCAGCTCATCCTGCGCGCGCTCGGCGCGCTTGTTCTGCGCGCGCGCCAGGTTGGCGTTCTCGAGCGCGACCCGGCCGTCGGCGCGCTTCTCGTCGGGGCTCGCGCCCTCGCGGGCCTCCACCGCGGCGGCGGCACCCTCGCGCCGCGCGACCTCCACCGTCTCGCGAATACGCGCCGAGAGCTGATCCACCATGAACCGCTTGTCCATGGCCCAGCCTAGCCAGGCGGGGATCCCGGACGCAAGAAACCGGCAGCCTCGTCGGCCCCGGGCCCGCGCCGGTTTACTCGATCGGCGGCGGCGGCGGGATCGGATCCATCGGGTCGGCGGGCGGCGGCGGGACCGGGTTACCGCAGCCGCCGCAGCTCGCGTAGTCGATGGCGAGCGGCGACGGGATCTGGCCGCCCGAGCACAGCCCGCCCAGCGGGATGGGCAGCTCGACGCGCACGGTGCCGGCGTCGGTGACGACGGTGACCACGCCGGTCTTCGGGGTCTCGCGGTCGAAGATGACCTCGACGATCCGATCGCGGTGCTGGACCCGGATCGTACCGGTGTAGGGCAGCGGCTCGCACAGGAGGTGCTGCAGGTCGTTGACGCGGAACAGCGCAATGAGCTCGGCGTCGACCTCGAGCGACACGGTGCCGTCCATGGCCATGAGCTTGCGCGGCAGGTCGAGCACGAAGCAGCCGCCGACCAGGGTCTCGATGTCGTGCCCGCCCAGGTGCGACTCGTGCTCCAGCTTCGTCGCCAGGTAGAGCGCGCCCGCGCCGTGCTTGAGCCCCACGTGGCCCTTCACGCGCACCTCGTCGCCGGCGCCCGCCTGCGACTCGACCAGGAGATCGAAGTCGACGGTGAGGCCGCCGAAGCCGCACTCGCCGCCGAGGCCGACGAACAGCGAGCCTTGCACGTGCCGGCCCGAGGGCAGGGTGCAGTCGGAGGCGAGCTCGATCTGCGTGGCGTCGAACGAGATCTGCGCGCTGCAGCCACCCGGCGCGACGAACAGCGGCAGCGTGCTGAAGCCGAGATCGCCGAGGCCGCCGAGGCCGCCCAGCGCGCCGGCGAAGCCGCCGCCGACGAAGTCCCCGAGGTCCTGGACGAGCTGCGCGGTGTCCGCGGCAGCGAGCGTCGCGAGCGTCGCGGCCTCGGTGGGCGTCTCGGGGGGCTGCGGGACCGCCGCGGCCGGGTCGCTCGCGCTGCAGGCCGCACCGGCCGCGCTCGCCGCGCTGCTCGTCAACAGCAGCGCCAGCGCCGCCCGCCACGAACCTTGGTTCCGCCTCGTCGCCATCCCGGTCGTCTGCATCCGTGCCTCGCTTTCACGAGCCAGGCGGTGCACGCCACGGGCCGCTGCGCACGCGCCGTCGATCCGCGGGCTTACGCGTCGGGCTGCGCGGCGTTCCGAATTTCGGCCGAGGTCCGCGGGCTCCGAGTGTATCGCCGCGCGAGACGGTCGCGCGCGCGCGCGACGGTCGCGCCGCGCGCCGTCGCCGTCTCAGTGCGAGCGCAGCGACCTGGCGACGAGCCCGATGCCGCCCGCGATCAACCCGAGCATCATCAAAGTGTCGAACAGGCTGCGGCGCGTGAAGTAGACATCGAGCCGGCTGATCACGCCCACGAGAATCACGAGCAGCCCGCCCGCGGCGATCAGCCAGCCGATCTTGCTCCGGCCGTCGAAGAAGAGCATGCCGATGCCGGCGAGCACCGGGATGAGCGACAGCCCGAACGTGCCGCGCCCGCCGCCCCACATGCCGGCGAAGTTGGTCGTGACCTGGACGCTGTCCAGGAACAGGTAACCGCCGCCGACCAGCATCGCCAGCCCGATGAGGAACTCCATCGTGCCGCCCGATGTCCCGCCGGGCCCGGGGCGGCCGTTCGCCGCCTCGTCTTGGTTGCGGTAGGCGCTCATGTTTGGCTCATGTCTCGCTCGCTTGGGTTCGGTGATGCCGAATTAACCTTGTCAGTTCAGTATGTTGAGATAGTACAGATCTTCTATCGGAAATATCAGCAAACCGCTTTGAAGCAAGCCGGGCTCCATGGTACTCGAATGGGGACCCATGAGTCCGTCAGGAAGATCGTGATGTCGAGCCAACTCGACCAACTCGAAGATCAGAGCATCTACATCCTCCGCGAGGCCTACCGGCACTTCGACAGCCTCTGCATGCTGTGGTCGATCGGCAAGGACTCGACGGTGATGTTGTGGCTCACGCGCAAGGCGTTCTTCGGCCACGTCCCGTTCCCGCTCGTGCACATCGACACGTCGTACAAGATCCCGGCGATGATCGAGTACCGCGATCGCGTGGCGCGCGAGTGGGGCCTCGAGATGATCGTCGGGCAGAACAAGCAGGCGCTCGCCGAGGGCATGAACCACACGCGCGGCCGGCTCAACTGCTGCCGCGCGCTCAAGACCGACGCGCTGCGCCACACCCTCGACGGCACGTGGCCGCGCCAGCGCCTGGGCAAGGACGGCGTCTACCGCGAGGAGCTGAACGGCGAGCCGTTCACCGGCGTCATCGTGGGCGCGCGCGCCGACGAGGAGGGCAGCCGCGCCAAGGAGCGCTACTTCTCGCCGCGCGACAAGAACCACGACTGGGACGTCTCGGAGCAGCCGCCCGAGCTGTGGAACCAGTTCAAGACCGACTTCGCGCCGGGCACGCACGTGCGCATCCATCCGCTGCTCGACTGGACCGAGATCAACATCTGGGAGTACATCCAGCGCGAGCAGATCCCGATCATCGATCTGTACTACGACAAGGGTCAGGGCACGCGCTACCGCTCCATCGGCTGCGAGACCTGCACCGCGAACATCACCTCGCCGGCGCGTAGCCCCGAGGAGATCATCGTCGAGCTGCGCGCCACCAAGGTGCCCGAGCGCGCCGGCCGCGCCCAGGATCAAGAAGACTCGTACGCGATGGAGAAGCTCCGCCGCGAAGGGTACATGTAGATGTCGCTCACCGCAGAGCTCGAGACCGCGCGCGGCGAGCTGGCGCGCGGCCACCTGGCACGCGAGTCCATGAACGTGGTGATCGTCGGCCACGTCGATCACGGCAAGTCCACGCTGGTCGGCCGGCTGCTCGCCGACACCGGCACGCTCGGCGACGGCAAGCTCGAAAAGGTGCAGGCCATCTGCCGGCGCCAGGGCAAGGTCTTCGAGTACGCCTTCCTGCTCGACGCGCTCGAGGAGGAGCAGGGGCAGGGCATCACCATCGACGCCGCGCGCGTGTTCTTCAAGAGCGCACAGCGCGACTACATCATCATCGACGCGCCCGGCCACATCGAGTTCCTCAAGAACATGGTGACCGGCGCCGCGCGCGCCGAGGCCGCGCTGCTCATCATCGACGCCAAGGAAGGCGTGCGCGAGAACAGCCGGCGTCACGGCTACCTGATGTCCATGCTGGGCATCCGGCAGATCGTCGTCGCGGTGAACAAGATCGATCTGGTGAACCACGACCGCGCCCACTTCGAGGCGATCGTGGCCGAGTACAGCGCCTTCCTCGCCGAGGTCGGCATCGTCGCGCGCCACTTCGTGCCCATGGCGGCACGCGACGGCGACATGGTGGTCGGCCGCGGCGACAAGCTCGGCTGGTACAGCGGCCCGACCATCCTCGAGGCCTTCGACGGCTTCACCAAGGCGGTCGCCGACGATCGCCTGCCCCTGCGCATGCCGGTGCAGGACGTCTACAAGTGGAACACGCGCGGCGATGATCACCGGATCGTTGCCGGGCGCATCGAGGCCGGTACGCTGCGCGTCGGCGATCGCGTGATCTTCTCGCCCTCGGCCAAGACCGCGACCATCCGCAGCGTCGACCGCTGGCACGCGCCCGCGCAGGACGTCGCGCGCGCCGGGCAATCGATCGGCGTCACGCTCGATCACGAGATCTTCGTCGGCCGCGGCGAGCTCATGAGCCACGTCGACACCGCGCCGGCCATGTCGACCAAGCTGCGCGTCAACCTGTTCTGGCTGGGCAAGCGGCCCATGCTGCCGGGCCGGCGCTACAAGCTCAAGCTCGGCACCGCCGAGCGTGAGGTCGTGATCGACGAGATCCACCGCGTGCTCGACGCCTCCGACCTCGACGCCACGACCACCAAGGATCGCGTCGATCGCCACGACGTCGCCGAGCTCACCCTGCGCACGCGCTCCCCGGTTGCCTTCGATCGCACCGGTGAGATCGTGCCCACGAGCCGCTTCGTGATCGTCGACGGCTTCGACATCGCCGGCGGCGGGATCGTGCGCGAGCGCGTCGCCGACGACGGCGAGCAGGGCCGCGAGGGCGGCCCCGAGCTCGAGTGGCTCACCGGCGACGTCGCGCTCGAGCAGCGCGCGCAGGCGGCCGGCCACCCCGCGTCGCTGGTCCTGTTCGTGGGAGATCTGGGCACCGGCAAGCACGTGATCGCGCGCCAGCTCGAGGCCGCGCTGGTCGGCAGCGGCCACCGAGCCTTCCTGCTCGACGCGAAGAATCCGTTCCGCGGCCTGCCCGGCGCGGCCGAGCAGACCGAGGTGGTCCATCGCTACGTCGAGGTCGCGCAGGTGCTGCTCGACGCCGGCACGCTGGTGATCTCGACCAACAACGTGGTCGGCCTGGCCGAGCATGCGCCCATCGCGGCGCGGTTGTCGCCGCACCCGGTGCTGGTGGTGCGCCTGGGCGCCAGCGTGGAGGGCAGCGCCGCGGACGTCCGCTTCGAGGCCAATACGGATCCGCAGGTGGCCGTCCCCGCCATCCTCGCGCAGCTCGCGCGGCGCGGGCTGACCCGCTCGTAGCGAGCCGGCGGCCACCGGCGTGCGCCCGCGGGGCGCGCCGGGGCGCGCTGATAATCGCGCGTCTCGCTGCCTGGGAAGCCCGGTCCCATGCAGAAGGACCGTAGCCACGCGATATCGCGCGATCGCCGCGGCGCGAGCCAGCGGGCACGAGGCTTGCTGTAGGTGCAGGTCATGAAGACGCTCCCTCCGGCTCTGTTCCTCGCGCTGCTGCTGCCCTCCGTGATTGCGTGCAGCTCCGATACTCCCGCCGCCGGCGACGATGACGACGGAGACGACAACGCAGTCCCGCCGCCCGACGGAGATTTCGACTACGTGTTCCCGCCGCTCGCGAACAGCGGCTTCGACGGCACCAACGTCTTCAAGGTGCCGCTCGCCACCAACCTCACCGGCGCGGTCACCTGGGAGATCGAGGATCCGACGATCCTCGACCAGGCACCGGCGCCGGTGCCGCCGCAGTACGCCGACTACGGTGAAACCTGGGTGATGCTCATCACCAAGAAGGCCGGCACGACCAAGGTCTTCGCGGTCCTGGGCGACAAGCGCATCGAGGCCACCGTGGTGGTCACCGCCTACGATCCCGCGCAGGTCGCCGCGGGCGCCATGCGCTACGCCGCGCCTGCCGACGCCACCGGCGCCGGACGCACCGCGTGCGCGAGCTGCCACCAGGCCGCGGGCGGCGCGGACCACTCGCCCGTCGAGATCGCGTTCTTCCCCGACAGCGACATCCTCACCGCCATCACCACCGGCATGTACCCCGACGGCTACGTCCTGCTCGAGGGCACCAACCACGCCTGGAACGTCACCGACGCGGAGAAGGTGGGCATCGTGCCGTACCTGCGCTCGCTACCCCCGCGCGGCTTCTGACGCGCTGGCGGACGCTTCGTGATTAGCTGACATGCCGCTGTCATCGCGCCGAGGCATCCTTCGCTGCAGAAGGAGGATCCACCATGGCGAAGACGGTGTACACGCTCCTGCACGATGGCCTGGCTGACTGGGAGGCGGCGTTCATCTTGCCGGTGCTGCGCGAGATGCAGGTGCCCACGAAGACGTTCGCGGCGCGCAAGGACGCGGTGACCACGGCGGGTGGCCTACGCGTGCTGCCGGACGTGGGCCTCGCGGGCGTCGATCTCGACGACGCCGCGCTCGTCGTCCTGCCCGGGGGTGAGTCCTGGAACGACGCGACGCAGAACCCGGAGGTCATGGCGCTCCTGCCCGAGGTTCGCAAGCGCGGCGTGCCGATCGCGGCCATCTGCGCGGCCACCGTGGCGCTGGCGCGGCTCGGCCTGCTCGACGACCTGCGCCACACCAGCAACGACCTGGGCTACATGAAGGCGATGGCGCCGCGCTACCGCGGCGAGGCCCGCTACGACGCGAAGCAGCTCGCGGTCACCGATCGAGGCCTGATCACGGCGGCGGGCATCGGCGCGCTCGAGTTCACGCGCGAGATCATGAAGCTGCTCGCGCCCGACAAGGCGCAGTTCGCCGACGAGTGGTTCGGCATGTTCAAGAACGCGGTCGTGCCGGCGTGGGCGATGGCGCCCGCGGACGCAGCAAGCCCGCCGCCAGCATGCCTCACCTAAGCGGGCATCAGAGGCAACCTTCAGCCGGGCGCGCCGCTTCCCGGGGCAGTCGCGCATGGTCGAGCGGCTCCCGCCCGGGCCCGAAAGTAAGAAAGTAAGATCCTGAACACCGTCCCCTCTGGCCTATCGTCACGTGGGCGCGTGGCAGGCGATCCAGCCGGCGCGCCTGGTCTGCGACGGCGAATCGCTGCTCACGGCGTGGTCGGGCTACGTCTGCGCCGCGCCGCGCCTGCGCCGGGCCTTCGAGCTGCTGACCGCGCTCGAGGCCGACGCGACGGGCGCGTGCCGGTAGGCCTCGGGCTACTACCGATGATGTGCGCTTGACGCGATGCG
>JBKJOI010000720.1:0-5197 GCA_046595695.1 Haliangiales bacterium
CCGCGCTGGTCTACCGGCCCAACCCGGTGACCTCGACCGGCAACATCGCCCTCACCGACGCCGACGACGCGACCAGCGCCGCGCTCGACGCCGCGCGCGTGGCGGTCACGCTGCCGCGCCTCGACGGCTCGGGCGACCTCAGGGGCGAGTACGCCAACGTGACCAACAAGGGCGGCTCGCGCGTGAACGTGGGCACCGGTCTCGACTTCGCCTTCGATCGTTTCGCCGACGGCTTCGAGGAGGTAAACGCGTACTTCCACATCGACGCCGCGCAGCACGCGCTGCAGGGCCTCGGCTTCACCGGCGCGAAGAGCATCCTGGGCGCGCCGTTCAACGTCATCGTGAACGCGATCGAGGACGACAACTCGTTCTACAGCCCGGGCGACCGGCGCATCGAGATGGGCACCGGCGGCGTCGACGACGCCGAGGACGGCGACATCGTGATCCACGAATACGGCCACGCGACGCAGGACGACATCATTCCCGGCTTCGGCACGGGCGAGGACGGCGGCGCGCTCGGCGAGGGCTTCGGCGACATCCTCGCCGCGTCGATGCCGACGGGCGCGCCGGCGCTGATCGATCGCGCCTGCGTGGGCAGCTGGGACGCCACCGCGTACTCGAACGAGAACCCGCCGTGCCTGCGCCGGGTCGACGGCCAGCGGCACTACCCCGAGTTCGCGGTCGGCCAGGTGCACGCCGACGGCGAGCTGTGGTCGGGCGCCATGTGGGCCATGTACGAGGCGACCGGCCTCGGGCCCGAGCTCGGCCTGCAGCTGGTGATCGAGGCCTTCTTCATGGTGCCCGCGTCGGTCTCGTTCACCCAGTACGCCGAGGCGCTGATCGCCGCCGACACCGCGCTGCACGCCGGCGCGCATGTGGACGCCATCAAGCGGACGCTGTGGCGCCACGGCTTTCTGCGCGAGCTCCCGCCGCCCAGCGAGCTAGTCGGCGCGGTGCAGTCTTTCACGACGACGCTGGCGCAGAGCCAGCTCGGCGACTTCGTCGATCAGGAGCTGGCCATCACGCAGGAGGGCGCAGGCGCCATCCGCCTACACTTCGCCAGTTTCGACATGGAAGCGGCCACCTCGTGCGTGGACGGCCACTGCGACAGCGTCTACATCTACGATGGCGAGGGTCGCCTGTACGCGAAGTTGGGCGGTGCGCTGGGCGCTTTTGACGCACCTGTGGTGCCGGGCGACACCGTGGTGGTTCGCTGGGTCACAGACGTGAACACCACGTCCGTGGGCTTCGCGATCGACCGCTACGACTGGGTCACCAGCGGAGACGAGGAGGACGACGACGGCGGCGGCGGCTGCGGTTGCCGCGTCGGCGGCGCCAATGATTCCCGCGCTGAACGCCATGTAGGCGGGCTCGCGCTGCTCGCGCTCGCCGGCCTCGCACTGCTGTCGCTCGGCCTCCGTCGACGCGCTGCGTAACGCGCCGATCGAGGCCAGAGAGCCTCAGCGCGACGACGATCGAGGCGGGGCGCCCTGAGCGTAAGTGCCCGTCTCCTGGCCAGCGCGCGCGCATGCTCGCTGGGCACCATGCCGGTACATGGTTTGCACAGGATCCAGGCACAGGATCGAGGTAACCGGATGTTCCGCCTCCCTCTCATCGTGCTCGTGGGCTGCCTCGCTGTCGCGACCGCGGCCGGCTGCGTCAGCGTACGCCTGCACCGCAAGAGCTGCGTGGTCTCGGCGGTCCCGCCGTTCCCGCTGCGCGAGGACATACCCGCTCCGCGCGAGGGCTACGTCTGGAACGCGGGCCACTGGGAGAGCATGGGCGGCAAGTGGCAGTGGCACGAGGGCGTGTGGCTGCGCGCTCGCGGCACCCAGTACGTGTGGCGCGATGGCTACTGGATCCGTCACGGCGATCGCTACCACTGGGTCGACGGCCGCTGGGAGCCGCGCGAGCAGCACGCCCAGACGACCACCCACTGACCGACGCCGCGCCGACGATGACCCGCCCGATGGGTTAAGCTCGAGCGGTGCCACCGGTCCCGCTGCTGCCCACGCTGACCGTTCTGGCGACCGAGCTGCAGCTGCCCCTGACGCTCGACGAGCTCCTGCAGCGCGTGCTCGTGCGGGTCGGTCAGCTGCTCGACACCAACCGCGCGTCGATCCGGCTCTTCGACGCGCAGCGCGTGCACCTGTTCATCGGCGCGCGCCTGGGCCAGCCGGTGCACGACGGCACGCACGAGCTGCAGCCCGGGGAGGGCCTGCTCGGCTGGGTCGCGAAGCACGGCAAGGTGCTGCGCAGCAACGACGCCGAGCGCGACCCCGCTTCCTGGCGCGCGCCGGGCAGCGCGAGCCGCTGCGCTCCTTCCTCGGGGCGCCGCTCGTGTACCAGGGCCTGACCATCGGCGTGCTGGTGGCGGTGCATCCTGCCGGCGACCATTTCGGCGAGGAGCACGAGCAGGTCCTGCGCCTCATCGCCGGGCTGTGCGCGCCGCACCTCGAGGTCGCCCGCCTCGCCCGCCTCGCCCGCATCGATCCGGTGACCGGTGCGCTGCGCCCCGAGGCGCTCGACTCCGTCTTTCCCGAGGCGAGCACGCGCGGCGAGGTCGCGCAGCTCTCGGTGCTGCTCGCCGACGTCGACTCGTTCAAGGTGCTCAACCAGCACCTCGGTCGCGACGCCTGCGACGAGCTCCTGCGCGCCACCGCGCGCACGCTCGCGGGCACGCTGCGCGTCGGCGACGCGGTGATCCGCTACGCCGACGACGCCTTCCTGCTGATCGTGCCCGGGGTCGGCCTGGCCTCGGCGTCGCGGATCGGCGAACGCATGCGCCAGGCGGTCTCCGAGACGCTCGCGCGCATGGTCGCGCCGACGCTCGCCGCGACGGTCTCGATCGGCGCCGCCGAGCTACGCGCGGGCGAGCGTCGCGACGAGCTCATCGCGCGCGCCGCCTTCGCGCTCGACGAGGCGCGCTCGCGCGGCGGCAACACCGTGCGCATGGCGACGCCGTAGCGCGCCGCGCCGCGCTACTCGAACGAGTCGTAGTAGTCGACCTCGTCCTGCATCACGCGCGCGAGGTCGTCGCCGAAGCCGAGCGACCACAGGTAGTCGGCGGGAAAGTTGTCGCGCACACGCATCCGTCCGGCGTGCGGGAAGTGCGCGTCGTCGCCGATGATCTGCGGCGCGAGCAGCGGCGTGCCCGCGTGCTGGTGGCAGCCGATGCAGGTGGAGCGCGCGTTGTGGGCGCCGCGCTCGATGTACGGGTTCGAGCACCAGGTCGGGCCACCCGCGCCCTCGTGCGTGGCGGCGAGCGCGGCCGCGAGCGACGGCGCGTCGGCGTCGTGGCCACCGCCCGGGTCGGCGCTGCCCTCGACGAACGAGGTCACGACGCACATCTTGTACTGATCCCAGGGCGGGCCGAGCGCGCGGATGAAGTCAGGCCGATCGGCGCCGAAGTCCACGTCAGGCTCGGGTGACCACCACAGCGTGACCCACACCCAGTGAGACAGCTCCTTGGTCATGATGTGCAGCGCGGGCATCCGGTACTCGTTGCCGTTGTCGAGCCGCACGGTGTGGATGAGCGCCGGCCCCGGGTCGGCCTGGCCGTCGCCGTCGGCCCAGTCGCCGCTCGCCGCGGGCGCGAGCCGCTCGGCCATGCGCGCCGCCGAGGTGTCGTAGACCGCGACCGTCTGGCCGAACTGCGCGCGCTCCCACTGCGCCTTCACGACCGCCGAGGCCGCGGGGAACTCGGCCGGGAAGCAGGGCGCGAAGCTGGCCGAGTCGGCCTCGAGGTAGTCGAGGCGCAGCTCGAAGTCGCTCGCGTCGGCGTACGCGGCCACGGCCACGTAGAACGCGCCAGGGCCGACGAGCGCGCACGCCTCGCCCGCGCCGCTCGCCGGGCCGTCGGCGTTCGAGCGACAGTCGTAGGCGTCAGCCGTCGGCGCCTCGCCGCGGCGGACGTACAGGTCGACGTCGTGATCGCCGGCCAGGCGCGCCTCGAGCTCTGCGCCATCGGCGACGAAGTAAGGCCCGTGGGTGAGCCACGCGCACGTCGTGGCCGTGCCGCGCTCGACGACGCTCGCGGGCGCGCCCGGCACCACGGTGCCGCCGGCGCTGGGAGGCGGCAGCGGCGCGGCCAGGCACTCGAGCTCGCGCGTGTAGCCCGCGTAGATGTGGCGCATGGCCGCCGGGCTGAAGGCGACGCGCGAGCTACCGCCGACGCCGCTGAACGTGATCGGCTCGTCGAGCGCGGCCAGGTACTCGGCGTAGCGCTCCTCCGGCCAGTTGGGCAGGCCGTCCAGCACCGCCACGTTCCAGGGAAAGATGGCCGCGAGCGCCGGGTCACCGAAGGCGGCGCGCGCGGCGCGCCCCGCGGGCCCGAGGTCCGCGTAGAGCTGCTTGAACATGCGCTGGAAGTCGTCCTTGCCGTACCAGGTGCGGAAGCGCGGCACGACCGGCAGGAGGCCGGTGACCGGGTCCGCCAGGCGCTCCTCGGCGATGGTGACCGGCGCGAGCGTGCGCAGGGCTACCTGCCAGCCGAGCTCGCGGCGCGCGCGCATGGAGCCGCGCAGCTCGAGCTCGCGCGCAGCGAGCGTGGTATCGGGGGGATAGGGAGAGGCCTCGCCCAGGATCTTGCGGTCGACGGCGGTGACCGCGTGCTTCGACGAGGCCATGCCCTCACAGACGAGGGTCTTGTCGGCGGGAGGAGGGTCAGTCGCGCATCCGGTAGCGCTCGCGGCCGCCCAGGCCGCGGTCACGATGACCGCGATCCCTGCCGCGAGCGACCACCGGTTACGCATGTTTCATGTGCTGGCTAGGGCGCCGCCACCAGCGCCGCATCGCTGGCCACGACGTACTCCTTGTTGGTGTTCGAATCGCGCACCAGGAAGTATATCCAGCCGTCCGAGCGGAAGTGCGGGAATAGCGCGTACTGCCCGGGCTCGAGGTGGGTGACCCGGGTCTTCGCGCCGGTGGTCAGGTCGACGATGTAGATGTTCGCCGCGCCCTTGGTCAGGTAGGCCTGGAAGCCCGCGTCGGCGACCGACGCGAAGCCGAGCTCGGCGAAGTCACCGGCCTCGACGTAGTGGTGCAGCACCAGGAAGCGCTCGTCGAACGAGAACGCCGGCTTGCCGCCCTTCACGCACACCTTGGCGACCTCGGGCGCGGTGATCGCGTAGCCCGCGTCGGTCTGGGTCGCGTTCACGCGACGGATCACGAAGCCGAGCTGCTTGGAGCCCGGGCC
>JBKJOI010000782.1:0-5958 GCA_046595695.1 Haliangiales bacterium
AGCCGCCGCCGCCGCGCCAGCTCGTGCCCGACGTGCCACCGGACCTGGACGCGCTGTGCGTCGACCTCTTGCAGCGTGAGCCGCGGGATCGCCCGGCGGCGGCCGAGATCTTCGCGCGCCTCGGCGTCGGCAACGACACGCCGCTGCCGACGACGAGCCTGTCGACGAGCATCGGCGTCGCCAACGCGACGCCGTTCATCGGCAGGAGCCCCCACCTCCAGGCCCTGCGCGCCGCCTACGCCGCCGCCGCGACGTCGCCGCGGATCTGCCTCGTCGAGGGCGTGTCGGGCGTGGGCAAGACCCAGCTCGTCGAACACTTCCTGCAGGAGCTCGCCGCCGCCGAGCCCGAGGCGCTGATCCTCACCGGGCGCTGCTACGAGCGCGAGGTCGTGGTCTACAAGGCGTTCGACGGGCTGGCCGAATCGCTGTCGCGCTACCTGCGCCAGCTCCCCGCGGCGCGCGCCGCGGCCCTCATGCCGCGCCGCGCCGCCCTGCTCGGGCGGCTGTTCACCAGCCTGCGCCGCGTCGAGGCGGTGGCGAGCGCGCCGCCGGTCGCGGAGCTGCCAGATCCCCACGATCAGCGCCGACGGACCTTCGCCGCGCTGCGCGAGCTGTTCCTGCGCATCGGCAAGACCCAGCGCCTCGTCTGGTACGTCGACGACCTGCAGTGGGCCGACGCCGACAGCCTGGTGCTCTTGCAGGATCTGCTCGGGCACGAAGACCGCCTGCCGGTGCTGCTGCTGGCCACCGTGCGGCCACTCGAGACCGACGGGCCCAGCACGCTGGCGAGCAAGCTGGCCGAGCTCGCACCGGTCGAGCGCCACGAGCTGCGCGAGCTCGGCGTGGACGAGGCGCGCCAGCTCGCCGAGCGCCTGATGCCCGGCGTCGCCCCGGCGACAATCGCTCGGGTGGTCGCCGACACCGGCGGGCATCCGCTCCTCTTGATCGAGCTGGCGCGCCACGTCGGCGTCGCGACCGCACCGACCGCCGCGAGCGTGAGCCTCGACGATCTGCTCGCCGCACGCATCGACCAGCTCGGCGGTGCGGCGCGGCGCCTGCTCCAGGTGCTGGCCGTCTTCGGCGGCCCACTCACCCAGGAGGTCGCCGCGCTCGCCGCGCAGTGCACCGACGCCGAGCTGGTGCAGTCCGCGCGCATCCTGCGCGCGGCGAACCTGGCGCGCACGGGCGGCGTGCGCAAGCACGACCAGATCGTCCTCTACCACGACCGGGTGCGCGACCACGTGAGCCGCGGGCTCGACGACGAGGCGCGACGGCACGTCCACGCCCGGCTCGCCCTGGCGCTCGAGCAGACCGGCGCCGCCGAGCACGCGCCGCGCGCGCTCGTCCGCCACGCGCGGGCCGCGGGGCAGCCGGCGCTCGCCGGCACCTACGCGCGGCTCGCCGCCGGGCATGCCGCCGCCAGCCTCGCCTTCGATCAGGCCGCCGAGCTGTACGCCGTCGCGCTCGAGATCGGCGACTTCGACGAGGCCACCCGCCGCGCGCTGCGCATCCAGCAGGCGACCGCGCTGGTCAACGCCGGGCGCGGCCCCGAGGCGGCCCAGGCCTACATGGCCGCGGCGGAGGGCGCGGAGCCCGCGGTCCGCCTGGAATGCCAGCGGCTGGCGGCCGATCAGTGGATCATCACCGGGCACATCGATCACGGCATGGAGGCCCTGCGCACCTCGCTCGCCGACATCGGCGAGCCGCTCGCGGCGACGCCGCGCGCCGCGCTCGCCCGCGTGGCGTGGAACCGCGCCCGCCTCCGTCTCCGCGGCCTGCAGTTCACCCCCCGCCGCGAGAGCCAGGTCCCCGAGGAGCAGCTGCGCCAGCTGGACGTGCTCAAGGCCGTCGCACACGGCCTCGGCATGGTCGACAACATCCGTGGCGCCGACTTCAACGGCCGATTCCTCCTCGCCGCGCTGCGCATCGGCGTGCCCGAGCGGCTCATCCAGGCGCTCGCCACCGAGGTCTTGTACCTCGCCAGCCAGGGCGGCGCTGCCGGCCGACGCGCGCGCAAGGTCTTCGCGCAGCTCGAGCGGATCGGCCGCGACGCCGGCGAGACGCAGATCGCGCGCATCTGGACCCTCCTGGCCGACGGCGGCGCGAGCTACCTCGAGGGCCGCTTCGCCGCGGCGGTGACCGCGCTGGGCGAGGGCGAGGACCTCGTCCGCGAGCACACCACGGGGACCACGTTCCTGCGCAACAACACCCGCGTGCTGCGGGTGCACGCGCTCCGCCAGCTCGGCGCGCTGCGCCAGAACGATGCCCTGATCGCCGACGCCCTGCGCTCGGGCCGCCAGCGCGGCGATCGCTACCTCGAGACGTCGCTGCAGCTCATCCGCGGGACCTGCCTGCTCGCCCAGGATCGCCCGGACGAGGCGCGCACCGCCATCGCCACCGCGACCTGGTCGCCGCCCGAGGATGGCTACCACATGCAACACTGGAGCGAGCTGCGCACGCGCGCGGAGATCGCGCTGTACGAGGGCACGGCGGCCGAGGCGGGCGCGGCGCTCATCCCGAGCTTCGATCGGCTGGCGCGCTCCAACATCCTCCGCATCCAGATCATCCACGCCGAGGCGCTCAGCGTGCGTGCCCGGCTATGGCTGGCGTCCGCGGCCACCGGCACCGCCGACGCAGCGGCGGCGCGCCACGGCGCCACCACGCTGGCCCGCCGCCTCGAGGGCATGAAGACGGGCTACGCGACCGTGTACGCGCGCCTGTTGCGTGCGACGCTCGCGGCGCCCGAAGCCGAGGCCGTGGTGGGCCACCTGCGCCACGCCGCGGGCGAAGCCGAGCGCCACGGCATGGCGCTGCACCTCGCCGCCGCCCGGCACCACCTCGGCCGGCGCCTGGCGGGTGACGAGGGCGCGTCGCTCGTCGCTGCTGCCGCCGACTACGCGGCCTGCGAGGGCATCCCTCGCCCGGAACGACTGTTCGCGATGGTCGCCCCCGGGATCTGACAGCAGCGAGGCGAAAATAAGTGCGCGCCGGGTGTGATGAACTCCCCTGCCCGCGCGACCCATGCTGCAGAGACCACGATGAACGACCCGGAACAGTTCCTCGCCGCGCTCGAGGCGCACAAGAAGATCCTCTACAAGTTCGCCCACCTGTACGCGGCGAACCCGGCGGATCCCGCTCGTGCTCTGGCTGTCCCGTCGCTACGCCGATCGAATGGCGGGCTCGCCGCTGGTGCCAGGGGATCATGAGGGACATCGCCGGGCACCACCTTGCCGCCGCGCAGGCGTCCCTCGATTCGCTGGCAGCGCTCGAACGTGACGAGGCGGCCTGATAATGTCGGGCGCATGCTGATCTCTCTTCGCTACTCGAGCACGCTGCACGTCACCCTGATCTCCTCGCTGCTCGCCCTGGGCGCTTGCGCCAAGAAGGACGACGCGGCCACGCCTCCGCCCAAGGAGCCGCCGGCCCCCGTGGCCACCGCCGACGCCGCACCACCGCCCGCACCCGAGAAGCCCGCGTTCATCGAGGTGACCGGTTTCGCCACGCCCGAGTCGGTGCTCGTGCTGGCCGATCAGGATCTCTACCTGGTCTCCAACATCCAGGGCGGCCCGGCCGAGGCCGACGACAACGGCTTCATCAGCAAGCTGGGCGCCGACGGCAAGATCGTCGAGCTCAAGTGGATCGACGGCGCCAAGGATACCGTGAAGCTGAACGCGCCCAAGGGCATGGCGGTGCGCGGCGGCAAGCTGTACGTCGCCGACATCGACACGGTGCGAATCTTCGACCTCGCCACCGGCGAGCCCAAGGGTGACATCCCGATCAAGGGCGCCTCGTTCCTGAACGACGTCGCCGCTTTTGGCGACAAGGTCTACGTCACCGACACCGGCGTGGACCCCAGCTTCAAGCCGACCGGCACCGACGCGGTCTACGAGATCGACGCCAAGGACAAGGCGAAGAAGCTCGTCGCCGGCCAGGATCTGGCCGGGCCCAACGGTCTGCTCGTCGAAGGCGGCCAGGTGTGGGTCGCCAGCTACTTCAGCAAGGACTTCTACCGCATCGACGGCGGCAAGAAGGTCGACGTGAACAGCGTGCCCACCGGCGGCCTCGACGGCTTTGCCGCGCTCGGCGACGGCCGCATCGCGGTCTCGAGCTGGGAAGGCAAGGCGATCTACGCCGGCAAGCCCGGCGAGCCCTTCAAGGCGCTCATCGAGAGCGTCGAGGCGCCCGCCGACTTCGCCGTCGACGTGAAGCGCAAGCGCATCGCCGTGCCGCTGTTCATGGGCAACACGGTGCGGTTCTACTCGTTCGAGTAGCCGGCCCCGCCGCCCGCCGTCAGGCCTGCTTCTTCTTCGGCAGCGCCTTCTTCACCAGGGTCACCACCCCGACCACGACCCCACCGGTCACCACGCCGGCGAGCCCATCGAGCAGCATGGGGGTCATTGCGCCGAGCGCGCTGGACGCCTCGTCGGCGCGCTTGGCCACGCCCTCGATCCAGTGGTGCAGCGCGCCCACGCCGTGGGTGATGATCCCGCCGCCGACCAGGAACATGGCCGCGGTGCCCGCGATCGACAGCCCCTTCATGAGGTACGGCGCGGTCTTGAGGATGCCCCAGCCGAAGGCGCGCGCGGCGCCGGTCTTCTTGCTCAGGTAGAGGCCGGCGTCGTCGAGCTTGACGATGCCGGCGACCAGGCCGTAGACGCCCACGGTCATGAGCGCCGCGATGGCCGCGAGCACCGCCACCTGCGTGCCGAACGTCGACTTCGAGACCGTGCCCAGGGTGATCGCGACGATCTCGGCCGACAGGATGAAGTCGGTGCGGACCGCGCCCTTGATCTTGTCCTTCTCGAACGCGACCAGATCGACCGCCGGGTTGGTCAGCGCCGCCACGTGCTGCGCATGGTGCGCCGCCTCCTCGGCCTTGTCGTGCAGGAGCTTGTGCGCGAGCTTCTCGAAGCCCTCGTAGCAGAGGAACGCGCCGCCCACCATGAGCAGCGGGGTCACCGCCCAGGGGATGAACGCGCTGATGGCCAGCGCCGCGGGCACCAGGATGAGCTTGTTCAGCGCGGAGCCCTTGGCGACCGCCCACACCACGGGCAGCTCGCGGTCGGCGGTCACGCCCGCCACCTGCTGCGCGTTGAGCGCGAGATCGTCGCCGAGGACGCCGGCGGTCTTCTTGGTGGCAAGCTTGGTCAGCACCGCCACGTCGTCGAGGACGCTGGCGATGTCATCTAGCAGGGCGAGCAGACTCGATGGCATGGGGGCTCCGCGAGCTTACACGCCGGTGCGCGTCGGCACAGGCAGCAAATGGGTGGGCGCGCTAGGGGCGCAGCGCGAAGCTGGCGGGCGGCTGCGTGAGCATCAGGTCGTAGCTGCCCCAGACCGACTCGAAGAACAGGCTGGTGATGCCCACCTCGGGCGCGAAGCACCAGCGGGCGTAGAAGAAGTCGCCCGAGTCGGGCGACGGGTGCACGTAGGCGTTGCAGATGCTGTCCCAGCTGCCGATCTTCTTGGCGTAGACGATCGGCTCGTCGAAGCGCTCGTCGTCGTCAGCGGGCTCCTTGGCCTCGCGCGCGGCCGCGGCGAGCGGCCAGGTCGGGGGCTGCGCGAGCGCCTCGGCGATCACGGCGTCGTCGGGTCCCTTCTCGTCGCTGTAGAGCAACCAGACCGCGCCCCCGGGCAGCATGTCACTGACCAAAAGCACCAGCCGCGGCGCGAAGGTCGCGAACGGCGCCGCGTTGAGGGCGCCGAGCGTGTCCGCGTTCAGCGGCTGGCCGTCCAGGCTGGCCGCGAGCTCGATCACGGTGCTGCCGTTCACCGTGCGGCGCCCCGCCTCGGTCAGCACGAGCTCGTGCTTCGCGGTCTCGGCGAGGTTCTCGGCGTCTCCGAAATGTGCCTCGTAGACCCAGCGACCGGTGGGCCCGGGGATCACGGCCGGGACCGCCGGCGGCGTCTCGGCGGCGGGCTTGCTCGAGGTGGCGCTCTTGCAGCCGACCAGCGCGA
>JBKJOI010000785.1:0-8618 GCA_046595695.1 Haliangiales bacterium
CTCATCGCCGAGACCTGCGCCAACCATGGCGTCGTCCCCGGCACGCTCACGCTCCATCAGGACCGCGGCGCGCCCATGCGCGCCAAACCTTCGCCCAGACCCTGGCGGACCTCGGCGTCACCAAGACGCACTCGCGGCCGCACGTCTCCGACGACAACCCCTTCTCCGAGGCGCAGTTCAAGACGCTCAAGTACCGCCCCGATTTTCCCAGCCGCTTCACCGGCCTGCCGCACGCGCTCGCGCACTGCCGCGACTTCTTTCCCTGGTACAACAACGAGCACCGTCACGAGGCGCTCGGCCTGCTCACGCCTGCTACCGTGCATTTCGGTCGAGCGCCCGCCGTCCTCGCGGCTCGGCAGCTCGTCCTCGACGCCGCCTACGCGTCCCATCCCGAGCGCTTCGTCCGGCGTCCGCCGACCGCTGCTTTGCCACCCACTGCCGTCTGGATCAACAAGCCATTCGAGCCGGTCGATCCAGCCGCGCAAAACCCCGAGGCCGTGCCGCTCAAGACTGACCCGGCGCTACAGTAATAGCGTCGAATGACTGTCTCATTGTCGTTGACGGGTTCCGCTTGCAAGGACGCGTCATGTGGGCGGTTTTTGGTTCGGCTTTCATAGGTTCGACTCCCGGCGCCTCCACCCATGTTTACTATTTCATCTCCAGCACTTGGACGAACGGCATCTTTCCGGCACAAGTTTTTGCCTGACTTTTGCCTGACCTCAATTGCATCCGATCGCGCATGCGCGCGGCCGTCCATCTTGCAGAAGATCAGCTCGCCGCAAAGGTGCCGATGCGCCTCGAGGGCGGCGACCGCCTGCTCCGACGGCGCGACCCGTCGCGCGACCGCCCCGACTTTGGGCGTGCCCACGATGCCGAGCACGATCGACTGGCGCACGAGCAGCTTGCCCGCGACCAGGTCGACGTCCGCCCAGCGAAGGCCGAGCAGCTCGCCGTGCCGGAGACGCGGCGGATCGACGCCAGACCCGCGGTCAGCCCGTCGGCGCCCTCACCGATCCAGCCCTCGTGTCGCTGCCGACGCCCGCGGTCAGCGCAGGCCTGCCTCGGTGAGCTTCTGCACGAGCTGCTCACCGCGGGCCGAGCCGCGCTTGTAGAAGACCGCGGGCTGTCCGAGCGGGGCGTCGACCGTCCGCGTGGTGCCCGCGGCCACGTCGCCGAACACCGCGTCGGTCCAGAGATTCACCCACTCGCCCGCCGGGAAGTAGACCTGGACCTGGGTGGCGCCTTCGTCGACGACCGGCGCGACCAGGAGCTCGGAGCCGAGCAGGAACTCCTCGGTGAGGTCGTAGACCGCGGGGTCCTCGGGGTAGTGGAGCATCAGGTGCCGGGCCAGCGGGTAGCCCTTGTCGGCGGCCTCGGCCATCAGCTCGGCGCGGTAGTCGGCCAGCAGCGCGAAGACCCTGGCGAAGCGGCTGAAATGCGCCAGCGTCTCGGGATCGCTGTTGTACTGGGTGTTGATGTCGGGCCGGTTGGTGACGTGGGTGCGCAGCATGGCGGTGAAGGCGCTGAGCTCGACCCAGCGCTGGAACATCTCCGGGGTGCGGTTGAACGAGACCCGACCGACGTCCACCGAGAGCCAGCCGCCGGTGTCCGGATGCTGCAGGCTGAACCCCGAGAGGCCGGAGGAGAGCAGGCCGGGCACGACGGTCTTGATGCCGTCGAACTCGTCCCAGGTGGTGAGCTGGTCGCCGAGCCAGAACAGCCGGGTCGCACCCGGGCTCTGCGCCGGGCCGCCACGCGTGAAGAAGACCAGCTCTTCGCCGCGCCCCGACTCCTCGGCGGCCTCGCGGTTGACCTTGGCCCACTCGAGAGCGAACTGGTTGTGGTAGACGAGCGGATCCGCGCCGCTCCACAGCACGGCGTCGCCGGGCAGGGCCTCGCTGAAGTCGGCCATCCAGCCGTCGACACCGTTGGCGATCTGCGCCTTGATGAGCTCCTTCACCCAGGCGCGCGCCTCGGGATGGCTCAGATCGATGATCGCCGCGTCGTAGCCGCCGAACTCGACCAGGTAGACCTCGCCACCCGGTCGACGCACCAGGTAGCCGGCCTCGGTGGCCTCGGCGAAGAGGTTGCGGAGGCTCGGGTCCACGAGCGACGCGTCGGCGAGGTAGGGATTGAAGTACGCCAGCGCCGGCACGCCCCGCTGCTGCAGGGTCTCGAGCAGCGCCGGGAAGTTGGGATAGCTGACCTCGTCGGGGACCCAGTTCCACAGCATGCGCGTGCCGAACGCGGTGTTGCGGGTGCCGGCCCAGTCCTCGAGCCACAGGCCCCCGATCGGCGTGCCGCTGGCCTCGAGCTCGTCGAGCTGATCGAAGGCACCCTGCGCGCCCAGGTTGAACGTGCGCACGACCGGGCCGTTCTGCGTCCACGCCGGCAGGGGCGCCATGCGCCCGGCGTACTCGGTGTACGTCTCGAGCATCTCGAGCGGCGTCGGACCGTGGACGATCCCGCCGCTCACGCGGTTGGCCCACACCGAAATGCGCACCTTGGCCTCGGCGGTGAGATCGAACGACAGGTACTCCGAGCTCTCGAGGAAGAGCCCGCGGCCCAGCGTCGTCAGGTACCACGGCACGCAGCTGTAGGACGTGTGCCAGCTGCCGGCGGAGCCGCGCGACAGGCCATCGAGCGTGTCGGTGATGGGCTGCGCACCACGCCCGTGGCCCTGCTCCTGGCACCAGATCGGGAGCTCGCGGCCCTTCATGTCGAGGTACGAGTACTGCGCGCCGAACCCGTAGAAGCGCTCGTCGGCCTGGCTCGCGTAGACGAGATCGGTGCGCCCCGACGCGGTGTACGGTTGGCCCGCGGCGTCGAGCAACTGCAGCGCGAAATCGACCCGGCGCTCGCCGTTCGAGCGGAACACCAGCTCATAGCCGCGCCCGGCGCAGTCCTCGAGGACGCCGCGCACGGTGACGGTGTCGGCGACGGCGTCGATCGCCGTGATGCGCGAGACCTCGCAGGCGTCCTGGAGGTACTCGTCGAAGGTGAACGAGCCCCGGCTGGACTCCGTGACCAGGGTGCCGCTGCGGGTGCGCACCAGGGCCTCGCCAGGAGCCGTCGCCCACACCGTCTTGGCCTGGCCTGCCTCGGTCGCCTCGACGCGCAACGTCCAGTCGCGCTCGCCTGATCCTCGCGACGCGACCACCCGGTGGTCACCCAGGGGAAACGTGCAGCTCGCGGCGCCGCCGCAGACCGGATCGACCTCGTCCGCGCAGCCGCTCGCCAGCAGCGCGGTGAAGGCCAGGATCGAGGTGACCCGTGAGACTCGCTTCGTGGTTCGCATGCCGACGCTCCTCTGCGCGCGGGCGTCCCGTGGCCCGTCGGACGCGATGAGTAGCACGAACGCGTCCGACAGGTAAGTGTTCGCTGATCGCATTGGAGGCAGCGAGAAAGACTGGTGAAAGCGACCACGATCGCGGCTGGCGACGATCCGTCGCCACCGCACGCCGCGGGCGAGGCAGAGCGGGGCACTCGCGCCGTGACGCAGCGCATCAACATGCTGCTGTACGCGGGCGGGGTGTGCTACATGTCGCTCGGCATTTCTCTCCAGTCCGCGCGACGCGCTCGGCAGAAGCAGCACACGAGGAGTTGATTCGATGAAGGACCGCGGCAATGGCAATGGCAATGGCAGCAATCGGAGCCGCCCGCCCGGGCAGCTCACCCGACGTGGGCTGCTGAAGCTGGCTGGCGCTGCCGGGGCAGGGATGGCGGCAGGTCCGTTCGTGCGAGGCACGCGGAAGGCGCACGCGGCGCCGGTGGGTGTCCTGTCGTCGCCGATTCATCGCACCGCGATCGTGATCGGTAGCGGCTTCGGCGGCGCCATCACGGCGCTGCGACTCAGTGAGCGCGGCATCGACACGCTGATGCTGGAGAAGGGCAAACGGTGGGATCGGACCCCGGGAGAGGACACCTTCTCGCCGTACATCTACCCCGACGGCCGGTCGACCTGGCTCAGCAACACCACCGTCGTGCCCGTCGGTCCGCCCCTGCCGATCCGACGCTATACCGGCGTGCTCGAGGCGCACGACTACGGTCATCTGCGCGTGCTCACCGGCTCCGCCTATGGCGGCGGGTCCATCGTGTATGGCGGCCTCTACGTCAAGCCACCCAGGCACCTGTTCGAACAGGTGTTCCCGAGCGAGATCACGTACGACGAGATGGCCCCGTACTACCAGCGCGTCGACGACATGATCGGGCTCAGCTCGGTGCCGAGCGATGTGATGGCCACGGACCCTTACACCCACTACCGGGTCATGGAGAAGCACTGCGTCACCGCAGGCATCGAGGTCGACCGCATTCGCACCGGAACCGACTGGGACATCGTCCGGCGTGAGCTCGACGGAACGATCCCGCCGTCGGTCATCCACGGCGAAGCGATCTACGGCGTCGAGAGCGGCGCCAAGAAGACGCTCGACACCAACTACCTCGCGGACGCGGAAGCAACCGGCCTGTTCGAAGCACGCACGCTCCGGCAGGTGACCGACCTCGCCATGGCCGACGATGGGCGGTACCTAGTCTTCGTGGAGAAGATCGACGAGCGCGGGCGCGTCACCGAGCTCGAGAGCTACATCTGCGACTACCTGTTCCTGACCGCTGGATCCATTGGCACCAGCTCGCTGCTGGTCCGCGCCAAGGCGACGGGGTCCCTTGCGAACCTCGATGACGAGGTCGGCAAGGGCTGGGGCAACAATGGCAACGTCTACGCGCTACGAACCGGGCTGCCGGACTCGACCGGGCAGTGGCAGGGCGGACCGCCCTCATCGGCGATCAAGTACTACGACAACCCGATCTCGCCGCTGTACATCGAGCACCCGCAGCTGCCGCTCGGGCTCGACCTTCACTACCTGCTGTACTTCGGTATGGGCATTCACAGCACGCGGGGCCGGTTCGAATACAACTCCTGGACCGATCGCGTCTCGCTCAACTGGCCCCGGTTCTTCAACGATCAGCAGCGGGTCAACGAAGCGATGCTCCACACCATGAGGCAGCTCAACGATGCAAACGGCGGCTCCATCAGCTGGCTCATCGGCGGTCCCAAGGGCTACAAGGACAACGCGGTCTATCATCCCCTCGGCGGCGCCGTGCTCGGCAAGGCGTGTGACTTCTACGGCCGGGTCAAGCACTACGATCGGCTGTACGTCAACGACAGCGCGCTCATCCCCGGCTTCACCGGCTGCGCGAATCCCGCCTTCACCACCTCCGCGCTGGCCGAGCGCAACATCGAGAGGATCCTCGCGGAGGACCTGTAGCCAGGCGGTAGGCCCGCGAGCGGCCCGGGTGGGTCACCCTGAACTCGCATGCACGGTGACAGCGACGCGCAGGCTCGACAGGATCGCCCCGGCGCCTGGCAACCACGGGTAGCGAGCCGCTGTCGCTTGACCTAATGTCGGAATGTTCCGACATTGGCCGTCATGACCTCGCCCTCATCTATATATGAGCGCCCGGCGCTACGGCCGGCCCTGCCCATCGCGGTCTTCCACCTCGTGCTGCTGTCGTTTGTGGCGGCGGCGCCGAGCGCCCACGCCGAGCCCTCGCTGCCGTCGCTATTCGGTGGCCAGCTGGTGCGCTCGACGACGCTCGACGGCGTCGCGTCGCTCGAGCTCGGGGGCGGCGGGGCGCTCTACTTCCGGGACACCCGCGCGTACTGGGGCGGCGGCGGCGGCTCCATCTTCCAGCTCGGCGACGTCGGCGACCGTGAGGAGATCGAGCTCTTCCACGGCGAGCTGCTGCTCGGCTACGACCTCGTGCAGTCGACCGGCACCTTCGTGAGTGTCATGGGGCTCGCGGGCGCGGGCATGACGAAGCAGGACGACGGCGTCTTCTGGCTCGTCGAGGGTCGGCTGGCCGTGCGCGAGCAGCTCACCCGGTGGTTCATGATCGGCGTCCACCTGGGGTACCGACGCGCGCTGGCGTCCGACTTCCCCGCGGTGACCGACGCGAGCCTGTCGGGGCCGGTGCTCGGGCTCGAGCTGTACTTCACGCACTGAAGTCGCGGCGACGGCTGCGCGCCGGGCTCAACTCGCCGCTGGACGGCCACGCCGGCCTCAGAGACCTACGATGACCGCGACGACCAGACGGCCACCGAGCGGTGGGTGATCAAGATCCTCGCGCCGGACTTCGCGCGCTAGCCAGACGCCAGGACGCCGGGGACGGCGGCCTCGAAGACACGATCGGGTTCGCTGATGCCCTCGTCGACCACGTAGCGCGCGGCGCGGGCGCGCGGCGCGGCGCCGTCATCGCCGCCCACGAGCCGCCCGAGGCGGTCGCGGGCCGCGGCCGCGCACAGCGCCATGTCGTTGGCGTCGGCGTCTGCGATGGCGTGGCGCAGGTGGTCGACGGCCTCTTCGCTGGCGCGCGGCGCCAGTCCCGCGCGCAAGAGGTGGGCGTGGACCGCGGCGCAGCCGATCCCCTCGTGCCCCAGGCGCTTTGCCATGCTCGTGGCCTCGGCGCGCGCGGTCGGGGTCCCCGACCTGGGCGGCGGCCGCGAGGCAGAGCCGGCCGTGGAGCGCCAGGGCGATGACACGTACCATCCGGACCCGGAACGACATCGACCCGCGCAGTAGCGCGTAGGCCTGGCTCAGCTCGAGGCGCGCTGCGGCCGCCCGCTGGTGGTACAGCGCGAGCTCGACGTTCGCGTTGTACTGGTAGAGCGAGCGCCGACTCCGGTGTGAGCCAGCGATAGGCCTGGGTCTCGGTGCCGTCGATGCGCGGCGGCTGCGAGCCCGCTCGCGCGGCGAAGAACCAGGTCGCGAAGCGCCGGCGTGCATCGATGGGCGTGGTCCAGTGCGAGGTCATGACCAGCTCGCTCGCCACGTCGACGCCGATCTCTTCCTCGGTCTCGCGCACGGCCGCGCGGCGCGCCGCGGCCTCGAGATCGGCCGCACCCTCGTGGTCGGCCGGCTCCAGCTTCCCGCCGGGGAAGACCCACGCGCCACCGTGCACGGCGAGCTCGGCGCTGCGCCGCACGAGCAGGACCTCGAGGGCGTCGTGGGCGTCGCGGAGGAGGACGATGGTGGCGGACGGCTGCGCGGGTACGGGCGCGACGGGCGGCGTGGCACCCGAGTAGTCGTCGGCGGGCATGGATGAGCTCGAGCCTAGCTCAGGCCACGTGATCGCCGTCATAGGTCTTCTGTGCGCCTGCACCGATGATGACGACGCTTACTTCTTTGCGGCCCTTCGACGGGTAGGAGCAGCTCCACACATGTCCAGTACAGATCCCGGTGACCTGGTTCTCCTTGCCGAGTGCTCCAGCAACATGGAGGCATCGATCCTGCGCGGCGCGCTGGAGGCGAGCGAGATCTTCTGCTTCGTCCAGGGCGAGCACCACCGCTCCATGCTGGGGGTGATGGGGCAATACGTTGCGCTCAACCTGATGGTCAGGCGTGGCGACCTGGAGGTCGCACGCGAGCTCATCCGCGAGCAGCAGCGGCTTGCCGCAGAGGCGCTCGCGGCCGAGGCCGGCCGCGAGTCGGACGACGACGCGCGGACGCCGGATGCAGGCCGTGTGAAGACGGGCAAGAGCAAGACGACGGCCCGGCTGCTGGCGATCGTGCCGGCGCTCGGCGCCGGCCACCACTATGTCGGCGCGCACGGCCGCGGCGTGCTGATCAGCATCGTACAGGCCTTCGGGATCAACCAGCTCGTTCACGGGAAGGCGGTCTTCGGTGTGGTGCTGATCGTGCTCGGCGTGCTCGTCGACCTTGCCGCCGTGGGCTCAGTGATCGACGACCAGTCGAGGCGCTGAAGCGGCGGATGGGCGAGTAGCTAGTTGCACACCAGCACCGGCGTGAGCTGCCCGCCAGAGCTGCCGGCGCCGATCTGGCCAAGGAAGTTGCTGCCCCAGCACCAGAGCGTGCCGTCGGTCTTCCGCGCGCACGTGTGCCCGTCGCCCACCGACACGTCCGCTACCCCGGTGCCGAGGGCCGTGACCTGCGCCGGACTGCGCTGGCCGGCTGTCGAGCCGTTGCCGACCTGGCCGCTGCCGTTGTCACCCCAGCACCAGAGCGTGCCGTCGGTCTTTCGCGCGCAGGTGTTCGCGTAGCCCGCCGAGACCTCGACCACCGCGGTGCCCAGGGCCGTCACCTGCACCGGCGTGGGCCGGCTGGTCGTGGTGCCGTCGCCGAGCTGGCCGCTGGCATTCCAGCCCCAGCACCAGAGCGTGCCGTCGGCCTTCCGTGCGCAGGTGTGCGCACCGCCCGCCGATACCTGTACGGCCTCGCTGCCCAGGGCCGTCACTTGCACCGGCGTGGGCCGGTTGGTCGTGGTGCCGTCGCCGAGCGCGCTGCTGAGGTTGTCGCCCCAGCACCAGAGCGTGCCGTCGGTCTTTCGCCCGCACGTGTGCAAGCCGCCGGCCGACACCTCGACCGTGTCGGTGCCCAGGGCCATCACTTGCACCGGGGTGGGCTGGTCGGTCGTGGTGCCGTCGCCGAGCTGGCCGAAGAAGTTGTTGCCCCAGCACCAGAGCGTGCCGTCGACCTTCCGCCCGCACGTGTGCGCCCGCTCGAACCACTGATAGCCCCAGCCGCCCGCCGACACCTCGACCGCCTCGCTGCCGAGGGCCGTCACCTGCACCGGCACCTGCACCGGCACGAGCGGGTCGGTCG
>JBKJOI010000826.1:0-5313 GCA_046595695.1 Haliangiales bacterium
CGCTCGTCCGCCGCTTCGCCGAGCTGAGCCAAGGCGCCGGCGCGGTCACGCTCGCCGGCCGCTGCTACGAGCGCGAGTCGGTGCCCTACAAGGCTGTCGACGGCATCATGGACGCGCTCGCACGCTACATGAGCGGCCTCGAGCCCGACGAGGCCGCCGAGCTGGTGCCGATGCGCGCCGGGCTGTTGCCGCGGGTCTTCCCGGTCCTGGGCACGGTCGACGTGCTGGCGACCGCAGATCCGCAAGCCATCGCCGATCCCCAGGAGCTGCGCACCAAGCTGTTCGCCGCGGTGCGCGAGCTCTTCAGCCGGCTGACCGCTCGCCGGCGCGTGATCCTGGTCGTCGACGACCTGCAGTGGGCCGACTCCGACAGTCTGGCGCTGCTGGCCGAGATCCTGCGGCCGCCCGATGAGCCCAGGCTGCTGGTGGTCGCGACCTGGCGTGGCGTGCACGAGCAGATGGGCGTGGAGCCGCGGCCGCCCGCGCTGCCCGGCGACGTGCGCGAGCTCGAGGTCCGCCTGCTGGCCGCCGGCGAGGCGCGCGAGCTGGCCGAGGCGCTGCTCGGCCGCGCCGGCGTCGACAAGGGCGCGGCGCCCGAGATCGCGAGCGAGGCGGCCGGCCACCCGCTGTTCATCGGAGCGCTGGTGCGCCACACCGCGCTCGATGTCAAGCGCACGCAGCGCGGCGCGGCGGCGGCGACCACGCGCATCGAGGACGCACTCTGGTCGATCGTCGCGAAGCTCGACACCGAGGCGCGCCGGGTCCTCGAGCTCGTCGTCGTCGGCGGCGTACCGCTGCCGCAGCTCGCGATCGCGCGCGCCGCCGGGATCGATCTCACCTCGCTCGGCCGCCACATCGGCTTCCTGCGCGTCGCCAACCTGGTGCGCACCTCGGGCGTGGGCGGCCAGCAGGCCATCGAGGCCTACCACGACCGCATCCGCGCCACCGTGCTCGCGCGCCTGCGCGAGAGCGAGCGGGTGACG
Source organism: Haliangiales bacterium (assembly GCA_046595695.1). Classification (GTDB taxonomy): domain Bacteria; phylum Myxococcota_A; class Polyangia; order Haliangiales; family SHYZ01; genus JBKJOI01. The sequence goes on from JBKJOI010000826.1 coordinate 984, forward strand.
CTCAGCCGCCGGCTGGCCGAAGCGCTCGAGTCCGCCCTCGAGCTGGGCGGCGACGCCGATCCCGAGGTGCTATCGGTGCTCTTCGACGGCGCCGGCGACCACGCCAGGTCGGCCGCGTACGCGGTCAAGGCGGCCGAGCGCGCCGAGCGCGCGGTCGCGTTCGAGCGCGCCGTGCGGCTGTACCGGACCGCGCTCGAGCGCGGGGCACCCGACGACCCGGCGCGGCGCGCCATCCGCATCCGTCTCGGCGACGCGCTCGCCAACGCCGGTCACGGGCACGAGGCGGCCTCGACGTTCCTCGCCGCCACCGAGGGCGCGACCGGCGTGGATCGAGCGGACCTGCAGAAGCGCGCCGCCGAGCAGCTCCTGCGCTCGGGCCACGTACGCGAGGGCATCGCGCGCCTGCGCGAGGTGCTCGGGGCGCTGGGCATCCGCTACCCCGGGACACGCGCGCGCGCGTTCGTGTCCTTCCTGCTGCACCGGCTGCAGCTGCGCGTGCGCGGGCTCGGCTTCCGCCGCCGCGACGCCAGCCAGGTGAGCAACCAGGAGCTGGCGCTCATCGATCTGTACGCGTTCGTGGCGACCAACCTCTCGAACGTGGACAGCATCGTCGGCATGGGCTTCACCGTGCGGCTCACGCTGCTCGCGCTGCGTGCCGGTGAGCCCAGCCGCGTCGCGCGGGCGCTCGCGACCGAGGCGGCGTACCTGGCCTTCTTCGGCGGCGGCGCCGCGGCCCGGATCGAGCGTCTGCACGCCCAGGCCGAGCTCGTGAGCGTCGAGATCCGCGACCCGTGGCACCTGGGCCTCCTGCGCGGCGCGCGCGCCTTGACCACCTACCTGCTGGGAAACTTCGGGCGTGCGCGCGAGCTCGCCGAGGAAGGCTTGGTCCTGCTCCTCAGCTCCAAGAAGGGCGTCGCCTGGGAGTCCTCGACCACGCGCTGCGTGACCATGTGGTCGATGTACTACACCGGCGAGCTGGCGCAGCTCGCGCGCCAGGTCCCGGCCCACCTGCGCGAGGCGCTCGACCGCGGCGACGTCTACGCGGCGACCAACGCGCGGCTCACCATCTGCAACGCCGCGTGGCTGGTGCACGATGCCGTCGACGAGGCGCGCCGCGAGGCCGCGCTCGGCATCGAGGGCTGGCCGGGCGAAGGCTACCAGGTGCAGCACTACCATTACCTGGTCGCCAGCGCGCAGCTCGAGCTCTACCTCGGCGACGGTGCCGCCGCCTACCGCCGGGTCGTGGCCGAGTGGACGAGCGCGACGCGCGCGATGCTGCTGCGTATCCAGCTGGTGCGGATCGAGGCGCTCTGCCTTCGTGGTCGCGCCGCGGTGGCCGCCGCGGCCGGTCCGGCGGGGGCGATGGCGGCCCCGGTACGCGCCGCCTTCCTGCGCGACGCGCGCCGCTGTGCGCGCAAGATCCGCCGCGAGCAGAGCCTGTGGGGGGCCGGGCTCGCCGACGCGATCGACGCCGGCGTCGCCCAGGTCGAGGGTGACAGTCGCCGCTCGCTGTCGGCGATCGCCGCGGCACGAAGAGCCTTCGAGCTGGCCGGGATGCGGATGCACGTCGCGGTCGCGAAGCAGGCCGAGGGCGAGCTGCTCGCCACGCCGGCGGGCGCCGCGCTCGTCGGCGAGGCGCTCGCCTTCATGCACGACCAGCGCGTCGCGCGTCCGGAGCGCCTCATGCGCATGCTGCTGCCCGGCTGCGCCCGCTGAGGCTCGCCGCCCCGGCTCCGTTCGGCGCGCCCGACGCCTGGTGCTCAGGCGACGAGGCGGCGAGACGGTCGGAGTCGCGCGGCAAGCGCGGCCAGGACGGCGGCGAGCGCCACGCCGCGCGCGTGGAAGAGGAGCTCGTGGCCGAGCGCGCGCATGTGACAGCTCAGCATGAGGCCGGCCTGACCGGCGAGCGCGCCGGCGGCACCGAGCGACCCGAGCAGCCACGGCGAGACGGCGATCTCGAGGCGCGGGCGGCGTGCACGCGCCCGCCACGCGATCACCGCCAGCCCGGCCACGGGCAGGGTCCCCGTGCCCAGTCGATCACGACGCAGGAGATTCCCTTCATGCCTGACTCGACGTGGAAGCTCTGGACGACTGCTTCGCGCACCCGCGCGAAGAGGACGCCACGCTGCGGCCACCGCGCCGCTGACGGCGCGGCGGCCAGGGCTCACTCGGGCAGCCCCGGGCAGACCCGCTCCGCCGGGTAGCGCCAGTAGTCGGCGACGACGTCGAGCGTGGCCGTGAAGGCGATGCTCTGCTCGCCGCTCGAGAGCGTGCCCGAGACGTCTCCTCGCAGGCGCCCGTCCGCGCCGACCACGACGTCGCTCGTCCCGGTCGTCCCGGGCGCGCCGGGCACGCCCAGGGACCACAGCTCGATCATGGAGAACCACTGCACGTGGATCACGTCGACGGGACCGTTCTCGGGCACGACGAGCTGGACACGCAGTTGCTCGAAGTCGGCGCCGGGCACCATGGTCTCGACGGTGAGGCCGACGAATGGGCCGTAGACCTCGTCGAGCGCGAAGCCGTCGGGGCCGACGTCGAAGGCGAGCGCGCGCGCGCCGACCATCGCGGTCAGCGTGCCGTTGCCGAGATCGTCCTTCGTCTCGGCGTAAGCATAGGTGTCCTGCACCGCCACGAAGGTACCGAGCGCGCCCAGGACGAAGCCGTCAATCGAGCCGAAGGTCTGCCCGATGGTCTCCGCGTCCGAGGTGCAAGCCTCGAAGCCGAACAACTCGCCGCCCACGACCGCGTAGATCTCGAGCCGGCCGGTGGCCCCGCCGTGGGGCACGGCGACGTCGACCGGCCCCGATAGCACGACGTCGTCGGGGGTGAAGCGGAAGGCCGGGCCGGCGAGGACACGCGGCTCGGCGGGCGGGGTCGGCGCAGCCACCATCTCGATGCCGAAGGTCACCGGCGTGGCCATCGCGCCGGCGGGCACGGTCACCGACGCGCCGCACAGGCTCAGGCGGCCTCCGGCCGGACCGATCGACAGGGACGCGGACGCGCCGACCTCGCAGGCGGTCGCTGCCGCGTCTGGCCCGGCACCGGCGGCGTCGTGACCGACCGCCTCGTTGTCGCCAGCGCAAGCAGCAATAAGAACGCAAAGGTAAAGAGGTGCGAATCGCATGCTCCTTGGTACGTGCGTTCCCTCCTTCCGTCCAGCCCTCGAGTCGAACCACCCGCCTGCTCGCAAGGGATGAGGCGCGTGCACGCTAGCAGGAGGTCAGATGGCGGTCTTGCGATGTGCGATGAGGCGGAGCAAGGCGTTGATGCCGACGTGGATCAAGATGTAGACGGCAATCGCGATCGCCAGCGGCAGCACCACGGTGTGGCCGCCGTCCAGCTTGCGCGTCTCGACGATGCCGCGGAAGGGTCCATAGAACGGGTCCGAGGCGCCGACGATGAACTTCACAAAGCCGGCGCTGCTGCGCGCCGCGATGAGGGCGAGCGCGAAGCGGACCGCCAGCAGCGCATAGACGACGTAGAACAGGTAGTCGATGATCTGCGAGACGCGGGCCGCCACGCGCGCGGTCCCGACCTCGCGTTCGGTGGCCACGACCTCGCCGAGGGCCTTGCTACGAAAGTCGCCCGCGACCTGCTCGATCTTCTGCGCCTCACCCGGCGCCGCGTGATTCCCATTCCGGGCGAGCTCGGCCTGGATGTCCCCCTCGATCCCCGACCTAACGGCGTTGTGCTGTTCCGCGCGTCGGGCCTCTTCGGAGGCGAGCTTGTCGTCCATCATGGTGTGCAATGCAGCAACATACGTGCCGAGCGGCGGACCAGGCTTCCTCGAGGACGACTTCAGCGACGGCGCACAGAAAGCTCATCAGTTCGCAGGCTGGAAACCGCCTCGCGCGAAGTCAGGCTCCCGCTCGCGCCAGCTAGACCGTGCGGTTGCGCCACAGTCGAGCGGATACTGCACACGCGAGCGCCCCGCCATGGTGAGCGCCTACCGCGCTGCGGGCACGGCCGGGCGCCGGGCGAACGCGGCCTTGGCACCGATCGCCAGCACGATGGGCAGCGCCAGCCCGGGATACGCCGTGGACATCCTGGAGATCAGGGCCTCGGCAGAGGCGCTCTTCGGCACGGCATCACGGAAGTCGCGGAGGTACTGCGCCGTCGCCCCGAGGTCGGCGGGATCGTCCGCACGACCGGGCGCGCGGTGACCGCACACGACGGTCGTCGCCCCGAGCGCCTCGAACCGGGCGAGCGTGCCCAACCAGGCGTCCCAGCCTTCCGGCCCGCTGTCCGCCATCGTCCGCGCTCGAGAGCTCGAGCCTGATCGCGCGCCGGCTGGCGACCGCAGCCAAGGTGGTGTGCGCCGCGCCCG
>JBKJOI010000832.1:0-3795 GCA_046595695.1 Haliangiales bacterium
CGGTCAACCGCTTCATGCGCGAGATGGGCGGCTCGCCGGGACGCGGTCTCTATCACAAGGCGGTCGAATCGGAGGAGATGCTCACCGAGACGCGCGAGCGGCTCGCGCGCCTGCTCGGCGCGCCCGACCCGACGCGCATCGTCATGACCTCGAACTCGACCGAGGCGCTGAACATCGCGCTCAAGGGTTACCTGCACCCCGGCGACCACGTGGTCTCGACCTGCCTCGAGCACAACGCGGTGGTGCGGCCGCTGTGGACGCTCGAGAAGCAGCGCGGCGTGCGCGTGACGACCGTCTCGTCCACGATCTACGGCGAGATCGATCCCGCGGCCATCGCCGCGGCCATCCAGCCCGACACGCGCCTGGTCGTGTGCGTGCACGGCAACAACGTGCTCGGGTCGATCATCGACATCGAGCGCGTGGTCCAGGTCGCCCACGCGCGCGGCGTCGCGGTGCTGTGCGACGGCTCGCAGACCGCGGGCACGCTGCCGCTGTCGGTGGGCGCGCTGGGCATCGACATGTTCGCGTTCACCGGCCACAAGGGCCTGCTCGGCGCCACCGGCACCGGCGGGCTCATCGTGGGGCCGCGCATCGATCTCGAGCCGCTCAAGGAAGGCGGCACCGGCAGCGCGTCGGAGAGCCCCGAGCCGCCCGAGTGGCTGCCGGATCGCCTGGAGCCGGGCACACCCAACATGTACGGCATCGCCGGGCTGTGCGCGGGCGTGAAGTGGCTCGAGCAGCGCGGCGTCGCCTGGGTGCGCGAGCACGAGTCGAAGCTGTCGCAGCGGCTCATCGAGCGGCTCATGGCCACGCGCGGCGTGCTGGTGTACTCGCCGCCCGAGCCCGACAAGCGGCTCGGCGTCGTCTCCATGAACTTCGAGCACCTGTCGCCCACCGACGCGTGCGGCATTCTCGGCCACAAGTTCCACATCGACGCGCGCTGCGGCCTGCACTGCTCGCCGCTCACCCACCGGCGCCTGGGCACCGAGCACACCGGCACCATCCGGCTGTCGGTCGGCGTCTTCAACACCGAGACCGACGTCGACATGGCTGCCGACGCGATCGCGCAGATTTCCGACGTCATCTATCGCCGGAAGGCCTCGTGAGCCGCACCCGCAGGAGTCTCTCGTGAGCCGTACGCACCGCTTCGTCTCGGCCGGCTGGCCGTACCTGTACGACGTGCCCGCGCTGCACCAGTGCGTGCCCATGCTGTTCGGCGACGTCATGGCGCGCTTCTACCGGCTGCGCGGCGACGACGTCTACTTCCTGTGTGGCGCCGACGAGCACGGCGCGCGCATCGAGTACGTCGCCGAAGGCCTGGGCGTCTCGCCCGCGGCGCTCGTCGGCAGCGCGCTCGAGCGCACGCGGCCGCTGCTCGCGGCGCTCGAGCTGTCCTTCGACGAGTTCGGCCGCACCGGCGATCCCGCGCACCACGCGTGGGTGCGAGCGTTCTTCGCCGAGCTGCGCCGCGCCGGCGCGATCCAGGCGCGCGAGGTCACGGTCGCCTGGTGCGATCACTGCGCACGCGCCCTGCCCGATCGCTTCGTCGAGGGCCGCTGCCCGTCGTGCAACGCGCGCGCCTTCGGCCACCAGTGCCAGGACACCATGGTCTGCGGCCGCCTGCTCAAGCCGAGCGAGCTGCGCGAGCCCAAGTGCTCGGTGTGCGCGGATCCGTCGACCACGCGCACGCGCCAGCACTGGGTGCTCGAGCTCGCGCCGCACGTGGACGCCGCGCTCGCGAGCCTCACCTCGTCGGCGCCGTTCCTCGACGAGGTGCGCGCGGTCGCACGCCGCGTCGTCACCGAGTGTCCCGAGGTCGTGCTCACGCGCGACTTCCGCTACGGCGTGCAGATCGAGGGCCCCGACGGCAAGCCGGTGTGCGTCGACGGCTGGGTCGACTCGCTGCTGGCCAAGATCTCGTTCGCCGAGAAGGCGGGCCACGGCGTGCACTTCCGCGATCCCGGCGCCGAGAAGGTCTTCTTCCACGGCCCCGACGCCCTGCCCTTCTACACCGTGCTGCTGCCCGCGCTCCTGTCGGCGGCGCACCGCGGCTACGCGGCGACGCGCTGGCACGTGCAGCCGAACCAGGTGTTCGTCGACGAGGGCGGCATCTGCTCCAAGTCGACCGGCACCGGCATCTGGCTGACCGAGGCGCTGGCGAGCGTGCCCGCCGAGCTGTGGCGCTTCTACGTCTACTACGCGTACGCGGCGCGCGCCGAGGAGCGCGACGTCTCGTTCCGCTGGGAGCGCTTCGCCGACGTGACCAACGCCGAGCTCATCGAGCCGCTCGAGGCCGCGGTGCAGGGCGTGGCCGGCGCGCTCGCGGGCGGCCTGCCACCGGGCTGGCGCGACGACGCGGGCGCGCGCGAGATCGCGCGCGCCGCGAGCACCGCCGCCGAGGAAGCGGCCAGGCTGCTCGAGCAGCACCGCACCGGCCGCGCGCTGCACCGCCTGCTCGGCGCGGTGAAGGAGCTGCGCGGCGCGGTGGCGTCGGCCGAGTTCTCGCCGGCGCGCGCCACCGGCGGCCGCGACGGCTTCCGGCACCTGTTGCCGCTCATCGGCTGCTACCTGCCGGGCGTGGCGCAGCGCGCGTGGTCGCGGCTGGGCCTGCGCGGCTCACCGTCGGCGCTGCGAGTGGCGGACGGCTCGGTGGTCGACGACCCGGCGCCGCCCGCGCAGGGGCCGCTGGTCTTCGCGGGCGGGCTCATCCGCGCCCGCGAGGCGCAGCGCGAGTACCAGAAGCGCGTCGACGCCCGCCGGCGCGCGCGCACCCTCGAGGAAGAGATCACCGCCGCGCGCGCCGACAAGCTGTGTGCCTGTCCCAGCGAGCTGAGCGAGACGTGAGCCGCAAGCAGGAGCCAGTACAGCCATGACCACCTCGCCACCGCCCGAGCAGCCCGGGCCGGGGTTGCCGCCCGCCGCGCCGTCCGCCGCGCCGCCCGCGCCCGCGAACGACAACGAGTTCGACGACAACGCGCCGACGTCGGTCGTGCCCGGCCGCGGCCCGCGCCCGGACATGCCGCGCGAGTTCGACGAAGGCGGCGCGCTCGACGAGGCGCCGACGAAGAAGTAGTCGGTCGGGTGGGCGAAGGCCCGGGGCCTGACTCCGCGAGCGCAGCTTCCGCGGCGTGACCGGAGTAGTCGGGTAGGCCGCCTGCGACAACATGCCGCCTTGTCCGCGCCGGCGCCGGCTGGTACGCGTGCGGTCATGCGAACCGCCTGCGTTGCCCTCGTCCTGGCTGCCTCCGTCGTCCTCTGCGCGTGCGACGGCGACGGCGATGACGATGACGTTGCTGATACCGATGCTGCGCCCGGCACGCCCGACGCCGCGCCCGGCCCCGACGCCGCGCCGGTCACCACCGAGACGCACCAGTACACGCTGCCGGCGGGCTCCTTCAAGGAGCCCACGCTCATGATGCAGCAGGGCGCGACGCTGATGCTCGCGTTCACCGCCACCGGCACACTCGAGTGGAACCTGCACGCGCACGCCGGCGGCGCCACCAAGTACCTGCTCATGGGCGAGGACGCCTCGCACGCCGAGACGTTCACCGCGCCCGCGACCGGCGAGTACTACCTGCTGTGGAAGAACCCCACCGGCGCGCCCTCCGTCACGCTCGATGTGACGCTCGGCCTCGGCGAGGGCGCGACGCTCGTCAACTGGTAGGCGAGCGCCGGCCGACAGGTGGATGAGGGGGACAGGATCATGGGTCCCACGCCATTGAAATACTTAACGTCCTGGCGGTAAACGCGCGTTTACCTTCGCGCATACTAGACTGCGCGGTTCAGTCCAGTGGC
>JBKJOI010000930.1:0-7268 GCA_046595695.1 Haliangiales bacterium
CTGGCGCGGCGGCGGCGGCTCGTACTTCTGCTTGCGCAGCAGCAAGTCGTAGCGCGTGCGCCCGGTGTGCGGCAGGAACCCCGTGAGCGCCTCGAAGAGCACGACGCCCACGCTGTACCAGTCGGCCGCTGGCATGGGCGCGCTCACGAGCGCCTGCTCCGGTGCCATGTACGCGATGGTCCCGACGATGCCGTCGTCGGTGAGCGCCGCCGAGCGCGAGATGTCCGACAGGAGGCCGAAGTCCAGCAGCACCACCCGGCCCTGCTGGGTCACGATGATGTTCGACGGCTTGATGTCGCGGTGGACCTTGCCCGCGGCGTGGAGCGCCGACACGCCCATGGCGAGCTGCTGGAGGGCAGCCCGGAGCCGGGCCTCGTGGAAGCCGAGCCTGACGCCCGGCATCCGGGGGAGCTCGGTCGACGTGCTGACAGCGGAGCCATCGTCGCGCAGCGCCGCCGTCAGGGCGCCCAAGCGCTGCGCGGGCGCGCCGCGGGCGTCGGTCGCGCCGAGCGGGTTGACCGCGCTCGGGCTCGTCCCGTCCGTCCGCGGCCCACGAACGTAGGTGGTGAAGTCCGAGCCGCGCAGCAGCTCCATCGAGTAGAACGGCTCGGAGACGCCCTCGAAGAACTCGTCGAGCGCCACGAGGTTGGGGTGCGACTGGTCGTGGATCGCCCGGAACTCACGCTTGAAGCGCGTGAGCACCTGCTCGTCGACGACCCGCAGCGTCTTGAGCGCCACGAGCGTCTGGCGCTCGCGGTCGAACGCCTCGTAGACGACACCCATGCCGCCGGCGCCGATCCGGCGGCGGACCTCGAACCGCGGCCCCGGGTCGAAGCTTGGCGCGGCGCCCGGGGACGACGGCTCGCTCACGGCCGGAAGACTCCCGGCAGGATCACCGTGAACATCGGTCCGGTCGCGTGGATCGCCTCGGTCGCCACGAACGCCTCGGCGTCGGCGCGCAGCCGCGTACCTTCGTCGCCGCCGACGATCTGGGCCAGGCCCGCGCGCGCGGCCGCAAGGTTGAGCAGCATCTGTTGGTCCTTGGCGCGATCGATCGCGCGCCGCAGGGCCGCCACCACGTCTGGGTGGGTGGCGCCGCGCTCGAGCGCGGCCAGCCCGGCGCGCAGGAGCGACCCGAAGACGGCGCCACAGCCGAGCCCGTCGTGCTCGAGCCGGTCAGCCAGGTGCGCGACCTCGGCGCCGGCGCCAGCCGGGGCCCGGCCCTCGGCGAGCGCCCCGAGGAGCAGCCGGCCGCGCAGGTGGTTCACGAGGCAGCGGACGATCCGCACGCGCAGCAGCATGGCCCGGCGCATCGCGGTGAACTCCGGGAAGAGCGTGGCCAGGACCTCGCCGGCGCGACCCTCGTAGAGGGCGAGCTCGGCGCGGGCACGCAGGGCGTACCAGTGCTGCACGTGGAAGCCGATCTCCGGCGGCGCCCAGCGCACCTCGTCGATGCAGCGCCGAGCGGTCGCGGTGTCGTCGAGCGCCAGGTGCTCCAGGTTGCACATGAGCAGGATCGAGGCCTCGATGTAGCGATCGCCGCGCTGTTGCGCCGAACGCATCGACTCGGCGCACAGGGCCCGGCTGCGGCCGAGCGTGCCGAGCTGGCGGAGCGCGAACAGGCGGAAGGTGCGCACGGAGTTGCGCTGGAACGTGGTGGCCCGTGGCGTCAACCGGGACGCGTCCTCGGACCTGGCCAGGGCCTGATCGGCCGCCTCGAAACGCGACTCGAAGTAGCAGACGATGCCATCGGCGCCGTGCCGCCAGGTGTGGATGAAATGCTCGTCGGGGTGCGTCTCGGCCAGGCGGTCGACCTCGGCGAGCAGTCGACGCGCCCGCGGCCCGGCGCCCTGACTGGCGAGAAAGGAGGTCTCGGCGCACAGCGCCTGCACCAGGCGGGTTGGCTCGCCCAGCTGCAGCGCGAGCCGCAGGAACCGGCCGTTGAACGCCGCGGCGCGGATGTTGTCGACGACGCTGAGCCCGAGCGCGACCGCGCGGATGACCTCGATCCGTCGCAGCGTCTCCTCGGCGATCTGGCTCTCGCGACGCACGGTGTAGCGCATCCCGCGCGCGCGCAGGAGCGCGCGATTCCACAGCACCTGCGCCAGCGCGCGCCGCGGCGTCGGCGCGAGCGACTCGCCGATGTCCGCCAGCGAATCCCGCATGGCGTCGAGGCCCCGCTCGATGTGGCCGGTGAGGATCCACTGCTCCGCCGCCTTGCGCTGGCAGTCGAGGCGCAGGGCCGGCTCGGCGCTGGCCGCGGCCTCCAGGAAGGTGGCCGCGGCCTCGGGGCCCCGGCCCGCGTTCACCAGCGCCTCGGCCAGCTCGATGCGGAGCGCGCGCGCCGGGTCGGCGTCGTGACGCGCGAGCGCGAGCGCGATGGCCAGGAACTCGGCGGCCTCGTCGAAGGCCAGCGCGGCGCTGGCCTGGCGGGCGGCGCGCTGCGCGTGGGTCGCCGCCAGCTCGTCGAGGCCCGCGGCCTGCGCGTGGTGCACCAGGGCCCGGGGATCGCGGTCGGCCGTGCCGGTCCGCTCGAGGGCGAGGGCGAGCCGCCCGTGCACGAGCTGCCGCCGCTCGGGGCTCATCCGCCCGGTCACATGCTCGCGCACGCGGTCGTGGTACGTCACGACGTGATCGCCACGGCGTACGCCGTCGGTGCGGACGAGGTGGGCGGCCTGGAGCAGCCGGGTCGTCCTGGCCAGGTCGGCCTCGCTCAGCCCTGCGGCCACGGCGGCGACCTCCTGCGCGAGCGGGCCGCCCGCGAGGGCGACCACGTCGAGGACCTCGCGCGCTGGCGGCGCCAGCTGCGCGAGGCGCGCGGCGAGCATGTCGTCGAGGGTGGTCGCCACGGAGCCCTCGGCGGCCTCGGCTTGCCGCGCCAGCTCGTGGAGCAAGAGCGGGTGCCCGGCCGCCTCGGCGGCGAGGCTTGCGCACAGCTGCGGGGGCTGCCCGGGGAGCAGGAGCGCCGCCAGGGCGCGAGCCTCTGCGGGCTGCAGGTTGTCGAGGCGCACGACGTGCGTGGGCGCCAGGTCGGGCAGGCGGGCTTGCAGCGTGGCCCAGGCCTGGCTCGCGCCCGGCCGGGCGGTGGCGATCACGAAGACCGGGAGCTCGTCCTCGTGCGCGAGCAGCTCCTGCAGCAGCACGATGCTGTCCGCGTCGACCCACTGCAGGTCGTCGATGAACCAGACGAGGCGCCGCCGCTCGGCGAGCCGGAGGAAGAGCTCGCGCAGCGCGGTGAACATGCGCAGGCGCTGCTGCAGCGGGTCGAGGAGGCTCCGCTCGCCCGGCGCCGCAGCGATCGCCGGCACGCGCTTGAGCACGGGGAAGAGGCGGCCCACACGGCCCGGCTCGAGCGGGAGCACCCGGGCCGCCTCGAGCGGCGGCAGGTGGAGCAGGTAGCTCGCGAGGGCGCTGGCGATGCCGTCGAACGCCTTGTAGGACACTGCCTCGCGCTCGTAGCAGCGGCCGGCGAGCACTACGGCGTCCGGATCGTCGCCGGCGACGTGCCGCAAGAATGCCTCCACGAGCTGCGTCTTGCCGATGCCGGACTCGCCCTCGACGAGGTAGATCGTCGCCCTCGTGGCGGCGCTGCGGTAGGCCTCGCGGAGCGTGTCCAGCTCGGCCGTTCGCCCGACGAAGCTCGACGCCGGCGACGGGGCCTCGCTGCCTGTCCCAGCCTGGGCGCGCGCCCTGGCGACCTCGGCGCCGAGTCGGGCGAGGACGTCGTCGGGTTGCGGCCGGGCCTTCGGTGCCGCGGCAAGCAGCGCGGCACACAGCTCGTCGAGATAGGGCGGAACCTGTGGGACGAGCTCCCGCGGCCTCGGTGCCGCCGCTTGCTGCTTGTCCAGGAGGATCTGGAAGAGCGTCTGCCCGTGGAACGGCAGCTGGCCGGTGAGCGCCTCGAACAGCATCGTGCCGAACGCGTACCAGTCGGCGCTGGGCCCGACGACCGTCCCGGCGGCCTGCTCAGGCGCCATGTAGTTCACCGTGCCGACGTCGACCGAGTCAGTCGAGGCGGAGGCCGAGGCCGAGGCCGTGGCCGTGGCGTTGGCGACGAGGCCGAGGTCGAGGAGGACCAGCCGGCCGTCCGCGGTCACCAGCGTGTTGGACGGCTTCACGTCGCGGTGCAGGTGGCCGGCCGCGTGCAAGGCCGCGAGCGCCTGCGCGAGCTGCCGGAAACCGGCGCGCAGGCGCGCCTCGTCGAAGCCGGTGCCCGGCGCGGGGGCGTCGCAGGGCGCCGCGCCGTCGCTCCTCGCCGGGTCGCGCACGTACGTGATCAGATCCACGCCGCGCACCAGCTCCATGGTGAAGAACGCCATGGAGTCGCGCTCGAACAGCTCGCCCAGCGACACCAGGTTGGGGTGGGCGATGTCGTGGAGCGCGTGGAACTCGCGCTTGAACCGCGCCAGCCGCAGCCCATCGGCGTGCTCGAGCAGCTTGAGGGCGACGGTCTCGCGGCGCTCGCGATCGAAAACCTCGTAGACGACACCCATGGCCCCCTGGCCCAGCTTCCGCAGGATCTCGAAGCGCGCTCCAGGGTTGAAAGGGGCAGGGTTCATGGCAGGGGCCATCCATCGTAGCCTGCGCGGCGAGCCGCGTCTCGATGCCGGTTGTGCCGCAGGTGGTCTCGCGGCGTGGATCGGCCCCTCATGGGTTCGCGCACCGACAGCGCGCTCGCCGCGATATCATGGACGCGGGTGGCCACGCGCACGACCAGCTCATTCGCGGGCACCAGCCGCTTCGCCGTCGAGCGCTGGCTCGGCGCCGGTGGCATGGGGGTCGTGTACCTGGCCCTCGATCGCGACAAGCAGGTCCGCGTCGCCCTCAAGGTGCTCGGTCAGGTGGATGCCGGCGGGCTCGCCCGCTTCAAGCGTGAGTTCCGCGCGGCCCAACAGATCGTTCACCCGAACGTGGTGTCGCTCGGCGAGCTGTACGAGGCCGACGGCGCCTGGTTCTTCACCATGGAGCTCATCGAGGGCGGGCACATCCTCGACTACATCTGGGGACGCGCCGCGAGCGTCGGCCGCGAGGCGATCGACCCCCCAGGCTTCGACGGGCTCGTGACGGCGTTGACCGCGCAGGTCGCGCTCACCGGCGCCGGGGTGGCGCGGCGCGAGCCCCGCACACACGCGCTCGACGTGCCCCGCCTGCGCGGGGCCATGGGCCAGCTCGTGCGTGGGCTGACCGCCCTCCACGACGCCGGCATGGTCCATCGCGACGTCAAGCCCGCCAACGTCCTGGTCACGCGCGAGGGCCGCACCGTGGTCACCGACTTCGGTCTCGTCTTCGTGCCCGGCGTCTCCGCGTCGACGGCGGGGAGCGTCAAGGGCACGCTCGCGTACATGGCGCCCGAGCAGGCGCTCGGCGAGACCGTCGGCCCCGAGGCCGACTGGTACGCCGTCGGCACCGTGCTCTACGAGGCGCTCACCGGCAAGCTGCCGTTCGAGGGCGCGCACCTGCAGCTCATGATGCAGAAGCTGCAGGGCGAGCCGCCGCCGCCGTCCGCGCTCGCCGCCGACGTGCCCTCGGACCTCGACGCGCTGTGCATGGCGCTCCTGCGCCGGGATCCGCGGCAGCGGCCGTCGGCGGCGGCGATCGCGACAGCGCTCGGGGATGTGGAGCCCGGCGCTCGTCGCCGCGCGACGACGGTCCCGCCGGCGCGACCGGCGCGGGTGTTCGTCGGGCGCCGGCCCGAGCTCGGGCAGCTCGAGGCCGCCCTCGCCTCGGTCGGTGACCGGCCGGTGATCTGTCGCATCGAGGGCGAGTCGGGGGTCGGCAAGAGCGCGCTGGTCGAGCAGTTCGTCGAGCGCGCCGCCGCGGCCGATCCGCGGGTCGTGGCCCTGGTCGGGCGCTGCTACGAGCGGGAGCAGGTGCCGTTCAACGCGTTCGACGGGGTCGCCGACGCGCTGGTCCGCCTGCTCTTGCACACGTCGGACGAGGAGCTGGCCCGGGTGCTCCCGGTCCATGCCGGCCTGCTCGCTCAGCTGTTCCCCGCCCTCGCCCGTGTCGAGGTCATCGCGATGGCCGGAACCGGACCGCGGTGGACGGAGCCGCAGACGCAGCGCGCGCGCGTCTTCGACGCCTTGCGCGAGCTCCTCGCGCGCCTGGCGCAGCGCCGACGCCTGATCGTCGTCGTCGACGATCTGCAGTGGGCCGACCCGGACAGCCTGGCCCTGTTCGAGGAACTCTTCGCCCACGAAGACGCGCCTGCGACGATGGTCTTGGTCGTGTCGCGCCCGCTGGCCGAGGCCCGGCGAGCGGTGGTCTTGCGCGCGCTCGGCGCCGCCGGGCCGGTGACGACGATCGCCCTCGAGCGGCTGCCTGAGGCCGAGTGTCGCGAGCTCGCCGGCGTGCTGCTGGGCGACGCCGTCGCCGTCGACGTCGACGCGCTGGTGCGCGAGAGCGGTGGGCACCCGCTGTTCGTCCGCGAGCTCGCGCTGCACACCAGCGACGGCGCGCGCCAGGTGAGCCTCGACGCCGCGCTGCGCGCTCGCATCGCGGGGCTGTCTGCCGAGGCGCGCCAGGTGCTCGTGGTGCTGTGCGTGGCGGACCGGCCGATCGCGCAGTCCATCGCCGCCCGCGCTGCGGACCTCGAGCCGCTCGCGTTCGACCGCGCGGCCGCCACGCTACGGCTGGTCCACCTGGTGAGCACCGACGGCAGCCGCGCACTCGACACGATCGCGCCGTACCACGATCGGGTGCGCGAGGTCTGCCTCGCGAGCCTCGACGAAGCCGAGCGGCGGGCCACGCACGCCGGCCTCGCTGACGCGCTCGAGCTCATCGGCGGCGATCCGCGGACGATCGTGCGCCACGCGCAGTCGGGGGGACAGCACGACCGGGCGGCGCGCCACGCCGCGCTCGCCGCCGAGGCCGCCGACCGCGCCATGGCGTTCGACCAGGCCGCGGGGCTCTACGAGACCGCCCTGGCGCTCGGCGAGCACGAGCCGGCCACGCGGCTGCGGCTGCTCGAGGCGCGGGCCGAGGCGCTCAAGAGCGCCGGGCGGGCGCGCGAGGCCGCCGAGGCGTTCATGCTGGCCGCCGCCGCCGCCGCCGGGTCGGCGATCGACCAGCGACGCTGCCGGACCGAGGCGGTGGCGCAGTGGATCCTGGCCGGGCACCTCGACGAGGGGTTGGCGGCCGGCACCTCGCTGCTGGCCTCGATCGGCGAGCCAGCCGCACGCACGCCCAGGCGTGCCCTGGCGTCGCTCCTGTGGAACCGGGCGCGCCTGCGTATGACCTCCGATGCCGCGGCCACCAGGCGCGAGGGC
>JBKJOI010000141.1:0-8982 GCA_046595695.1 Haliangiales bacterium
GCGCCCGGTGACGGATCTCGTTGAAGGCCATGTTCGCCGACAGCTCCAGCACGTGCTGCAGCTCGGTCGCGACCCGCTTCTCCTCGTCGGATCGCGAGAACGTCTTGAGCCCGCGCACGATCTTCCGCACGCGCTCGGCGCCGTCGCGGGCGTCGCTCACCATGGTCTCGAGCTCGCGCACCTTGCTCGCGGTCGAGCTGCCACCCAGCGTCCGGATCTCCTCGATGAGGAGGTCCAGGTTGGCGGTCACGTACGACAACGGGTTGTTGATCTCGTGGGCCACGCCCGCCGCGAGCGTGCCGACCGACGCCATCCGATCGGCGAGCAGCAGCTTCTTTTCGACGTCCTTCTTCTGCGTGATGTCGCGGACGATCACCGACACACCGAAAATCTTGCCCGCGGCGTCGCGCAGCGGCGACGAGGTCAGGAACACCTCGACGAGCGAGCCGTCCTTGCGACGACGCTGAGTCTCCAGGTGGTCGACGCGCTGGCCGCTCAGCGTGCGCGCCCTGACGTCCTCGGCTTCCTGCTCCTTGCCCTCGGGCAGCAGCATGCCGAAGTGGTGGGCGAGCACCTCTTCGGCCCGGTAGCCGTAGAGGCGTTCCGCGCCGCCGTTCCAGCTGGTGATGCAGCCGTCGAGCCCGTAGCCATAGATCGCGTCGTCGGAGGACTCGACGATGGCGGCGAGGCGCCGTAGCTGCTCCTCGGCGGTGCGCCGCTCGCTGGCGTCGCGCATGACCGCGGTGAAGAACACCCCATCGCCGTCCCGCCAGGTGTTCAGCGTCAGCTCACACGGGAACTCGCGGCCGTCCTTGCGCAGCCCCTCGAGCTGGAGCGGCTTGCCGAACGTGGTGGACTGCCCGGTGGCCAGGTAGCGCGCCAGACCTGCCGTGTGGCGGTCGCGGTAGCGGGCAGGCATGAGCAGCGCCAGCGGCTGGCCGAGGATCTCCTGCTCCGTGTGGCCGAACATGGCCACGGCGCCCTGGTTCCAGGTCACCAGCTTGCCGTTCTGATCGGCCGACACGATCGCGTCGTGCGCGGTCATGGTGACCGTGCGGTGGCGCAACTCGGCGCGCCGGTGCTCCATGGTCTCGCGGGCGAGCGCTGCGTTGCTCGCCGCCAGCTCCGCGGTGCGCGCCTCGACGCGCCGCTCGAGGTTCGCCCTCGCCTCGCGGAGGCCGTCCTCGGCCTTGCGCTGCTCGTCGACGTTGGTGCAGGTGCCGAACCACTTCACGATCTGACCCTGGTGGTCCCGCATCGGATGCGCCCGTCCCAGGTGCCAGCGGTACTTACCGTCGAGGGCACACTTGAAGCGGTACTCCATCTCGTAGGTGGACCCGGTGCGCAGCGCCTCGTGCCAGCGCTCGAGGCACATCACCAGGTCCTCGGGATGGATCACGGGTTCCCAGCCCCAGCCCTGCGACTCTTCCACGCTCATGCCGGTGTACGCGCACCAGCGCTCGTTGAAGTAGTCGCAGAACCCGTCGGGATTGGCGGTCCACACGATCTGCGGGATGGCTTCCACCAGCTGTGCGAAGTGCCGAAGATCGGCCTGCAGCTGCTCAACGCTGGTCAGCGACTCCTGGGTGGCAGCGGCGGCGCGCGCGAGCGCTGCCTCGAGCTCGACGATGCGCCGCTGGGCGACCTCGAGCTCCGCGGCGACGTCAGCGGAGTCGTCGCGTTGCGCGCCTTCGGCACTGGTCTCGCCCGACCGCTTGGGAGGTGTCACTCCTCGATTTTACCCCCGCGCCTGGCCGGCGATCCCACGATTCGTGGCGGCGATGCCTGCAGTGTCGAATCCAGGTAGGCTCCGCCCATGACCGAAGGACCCGAGCTCGCCCGGCAGGTGGATGCAGCGCAGTCGATCCTGGCCACCCCGGCGGCGGCGCAGGCGCAGCGGATCGAGCAGGCGCTGGCGCGCTGCTGCGGGTTCGTCGCCGACGCGATGGCGCGCCGCGATGCGGCGGCGGGCGCATCCGCGCGCGCCACGGCGGCCGGGCTCGCGGTGTTCGCGGGGCTCGGCAGCCCGTACACCCAGGGCATGGCGATGGGCCTGGCGGGTCCTGTGACCGCCGCGGCCCTCGATGCGCTCGAGGCCCACCTCGCGCCGGGTGGCCACGGGTCGAAGCAGCTCGAGCTGTCGCCCTTTGCCGATCCGAGCCTGCCGCTCCTGCTCGCGCAGCGCGGCTATCGCGTGCACGAATGGCAGCTGGTGTGGACGCGTTCGGTGCCCGTCGAGCCGATGGCGCCGGCCCCGGCCGAGGTGAGCGTTCGCCGGATGCGTTCGGGCGAGGAGGACGTCTATCTGAAGACCGTGATGGCGGGGTTCATGGAGTCGGAGGACGTGCCGGAGGAGCTGCTCGCGGTCATGCGCCCGGCCGCGTTCGCCGAGCACCACGAGGCCTACATTGCCTGGCTGGGCGACGAGCCCATCGGCGGCGGGGCGCTCAGCGTCGCCGACGCGATCGCGTTCGTCGTCGGCAGCGGGGTCAGGCCGCGCTTCCGTCGACGCGGGGCACAGGGGGCGCTGATCCGCGCGCGCCTCGACCGCGCCCGCGAGCTCGGCTGCGAGCTCGCCTCCAGCAGCACGCTCCCCGGCACCGCGTCACGGCGGAACATGGAGCGCCACGGGTTCCAGGTGGCTTACCCGAAGGTGGTGATGCTGAAGGACGCCTGAGCCCCCGGTCGTAGACCGCGCCGGGATGGCTGCACCAGCCGTTCAGCCAGGCGCTACTGGCGGTGACGCCCGAGCCCGTCGACAGCGCGGTCCAGATCCGGCCGCTCGAGCCGGTGCCGGTCGGGTCGTGGCAGCCCGCGACGAAGGCGTGGCTGGGCGGCGCTCCTTAGAGCTACTCTGCCGCGCGAGGTGATCTCCATGGCACGATCGAAGAAGCTGAGCGGTTCCAAGATCGAGTCCGCGCTGGCGAAGCTGCCCGGCTGGAAGCTCAAGGCTGGCAAGCTGCAGCGCAAGTACGTGTTCGCCGACTTCGTCACCGCCTTCGGCTTCATGGCCAGCGCGGCACTCGTCGCCGAGCGGATGAACCATCACCCGGAGTGGTTCAACGTCTGGAACACCGTGCGCATCGACCTGTCGACGCACGACGCGGGTGGTATCACCGTGCTGGACCTGAAGCTCGCGCAGTCCATGGAAGAGCTCGCCGCGCGCCTGCCCATGAAGTGACCGCGGCTGACCGCGGCGCGCTCTGCGGCGCGTGCCGACGTCGTCGTGGTTGCGTTCTCGCCCGCGCGCGCGTAATGCAGAGCGCATGGCACCTGGTTGGGATGGGTGACGTCGGCGATCGTGCGGAACTCGCGCTTGAACCGGTAGAGGTCGCTGCCGGTCACCTCGCGCAGAGTCTTGATGGCGATCTCGGCGCCGCGCTGCGCGTCGAAGGCACGGTAGACCACGCCGAGCCCGCCCGCGCCCAGCTTGCCGCTGATCTCGAACCGCTCGCCGGCCTTCTGGCCGCATTGGCCGTGCCCCACGAATGGAGACTGGGTCGGCACCGCTCCCACCTTAGCGCGTTCCCCAGGACGCCGCAGCTCGCGCGCGCTCGCCTCCGATGCGTCCGCGCGCGCGCAGAGAGCCCGCCGCGGGCGATGCTCGTCCGGTTCGCCGCTCACATCACGATTTTTCCCGACGAGAAACGCTCCCGCTGCCGAGCTGTAGAGATGCTCTACACCTCACGGGCGATCGCAGAGGAGCTCAACGGTCGTGCCTTCGGCAAGTCATCGAAAGTCCATGCGCGAGCCATGGTCCTTCGGTTGCATATGAGATCAGGCCAACAAAGCGAGCTGAACCGGGAGCCAGAGTATGAGCCAGTTCGAGCATCTCGTGGCCGCGATCCTCGCGCTGGCCTTCGTCACCCTCACGCTCGTCGCCTGCAAGAAGGACGACCCGCCCTCGACGAAGCCGGGCGCGGCCGCCAGCCCGAGCGCGGCGCCCGGCCCAAGCGCGGCGCCCAGGCCGGCCGAGGTGACCAGGCCGGCCGAGGCACGCCGACCGACCCAGCCACCCACGCCACCCGCGGCCGCGCTGGTGGATCACGATCTCGCCAGCCGCGGCGTGGCCTGGGCCGGCTGGACCATCCAGGGACCGCCGGGTTCGACGCTCGAGGCCGACGAGGGCACGTTCCGCGGCGCCACCGCGATCCAGTGGGGCAACGGCCTGGGCGCGGTCGGCTTCAAGCAAGGGAAGCTCGACTTCGCCTACCTCAAGAAGCAGGTCTTCTCGGTCGGCAAGACCGCGATCACCCGGGAGACCCCCGACCTGATCGAGGCGACCATGGAGTTCGCGGGCACCCGGCTCCAGTGCTTCTACGCGAGCTCCAGGGTCGGCCCGGTCGACGTCGGCTGCTGGACCGCCGCGTGCGTGCAGACCGACGCCGAGCTCGCGACCGCGCACCGGATCTGCGACTCGCTGGCCAGGAAGGAGAGCCCACCCGAGGTCGAGCCTCACTGACCACGGCTCGACGAGCTGGCGTCGAAACCGGACGCTACAGACTGTCGACGCGCGTCTCGACCACGTTCTGCACGCTCGGGCTGACGTCGGAGAGAAAGTTCAGGCCGGTCAGGCTCTCGATCTCGCGCACCGAGACGCGGTACGGCTTCCAGTCGTCCGAACCGGAGACCTCGCCGTCGTCGTTGGGCACCAGCACGCCGATCACGCGCGTCGAGCTCGTCACCGACGCGGCGCCCTGCCCCGGCTGGTCGAGCACCACCACGACCTTGAAGGTAGCGTCGGGCACGTCGCCGCCGTTGCCGATGGTGCCCGAGCTCGACGAGAATACCCCGCCCGAGATCACATAGAGCCCCTTGCCCTGGCCGCTCAGCGCGCGGCTGTAGGCCTCGAGGTCGTCCCACGGGCCGCCGTTGTTGTTGCCCGCCTGCGGCACCATGTTGGACAGGTAGAACGTCTGCGAGTTGGCGCTCGTGGTCTTGGTCCGGTCGCCCGAGGGACACATGTGGCCGCGATCCCATCCCGAGCCGCTGTAGTCGGCGAGCGTGGCCTGCGGCATGCCCGCGGGCAGCGTGTTGTCGGTGCGGTAGTCGTTCTGCCGCGGTGCGCTGCCCAGGTACGCGCTGCTCAGCTCCCAGCTGACCCAGTTGGGCACCTTGCGCGAGCTGTTGTACGAGAGCACGTACTGCGACTTCACCGACAGGTAGTCGTTCCAGTTGCTCGTCGACGCCGCCGACGGCAGCCCGAGCTTCGTGTGCACGCTGACGCTCGAACCCGGCGGCGGCGTGCTCGGCGGCGGCGTGGTCGGGCCGGCGTCGGGGCTCGCACCATAGTCAGTGATGGCGACGTCGTCGAGGTTGATCCGGCTCGACGCGCCACCCAGCTTGCGCAGCTGGAAGCGGATCGTGCCGCTGCGGTTGACCGTGAAGCTCGCGGTCGCGAGCGTGTCCGGCGCGGTGGTGACGTTCGCTCCGGTCTTGGTCCAGGTGGAGCCGCCGTCCTGCGACCAGTAGAGCGCGAACGCGCCGTTGGCATCCGAGCCGTAGCTGGCGTGCTTCACCGAGACGGTGCCGGCGCCGGCGGTGCGATCGAAGCTCATCGTCACGGTGCCGCTGTTGCGCACGCGCACGGCCTTCGCGCCGTCGGTGACATCGGCGCCGGTCGCGCCAATCAGCGCGTCGCTCAGGTTCCACGAGCCCGAGGCGAACGTGACGTTGCCGGCGGCGTAGGCGCTCTTCGAGCCCGCCTCGAAGTCCTCGACCGTCGACAGCGACGCTTCCCAGTCGGCGACGGCTTCGTCACCCTCGGCGTAGGTGAAGGCCTCGCAGCCGACGGCGAGCGCGAGCAGCGAGACGAGGACGAGCGGACGAGCGAACGCAGCTTGCGCCATGAGAACCTCCGTGAGAGTCCTCCCGCACGCTGCCTTGGCGTACTCACGGCTCATGCCAGCGCGCGCGTCGTTCGTGTGACTTTGCGAGGTTGCGCGGTGTTGCATGAGATCCGCCCCAGCCCTCATAGAAGGCATCGGCGAACGCGTAGACGTGCAGCGACAGGAAGTCGACTGCCTGCGCGACCAGGATGACGTCGGCATAAGAGGTCGCGCCGTCTTCGCCCAGCATGAAGGGCAGCCACGAGTCGTCGGTGGTGACCGGCAGCGCCACGCGCTCGCGCACGTCCTCGATGTACGCGACCAGCTCGGCGGGCGGCAGCCGCACATTCGACCAGTCGTCGAGGGTCTCGTTGCCGACGCTCACCGCGGCGACCAGCTCGCCGTGCGCGTCGATCAGGGCGACGCAGCGCCGGATCTGATCACGGTTGGTAGCGTCGTGCAGCGCGACGGTGCCCGAGATCCACACGCCCAGCATGACCTTCAGATCGAGGTCGTTCTCGGCGATGACCTCGAGCACGCGCTCGGCGTGAGGTCCACAATCGAACAGGCGGATGAAGCCCCAGCCGCCGCGGATGAGCAGCCGCAGATTCTCGAGGATCTGCGCCTTCTCGGGGTAGAGCTGCAGATCGGGGCTCTGGCCGGTGCGGTAGCCGGAGTACGCGATGCCCTTGCGCGCGAGCACCGCGTCGGGAATGTGGCGGCGAACGAAGGCGGCGCCACGGGCGCGCGTGCCGGCTCCGCCGCAAGCGGCCGCGGCGAGCACGAGGGCGAGCGACAGAGCAGCAAACCACCGAGGCTGTAGACGGATGCGAACGCGCATGCGCGCGAGTTTGCTACCGGCCCCCGAGGTCCCATGTCACATCACACTCGAAGGCGTGACCGAAACGCGGACCGGCGGCGCTGCACGTCAGGCGACCGCCGCGCGGGCGTCAGGCTAGCCGGGTGGACACTGTGCGACGCGCACCAGGCCGGGGTCCTCGGCGGCCGTCGCCGCGCAGGCGGCCTCGTCTTGATGGTAGCACTGGCAGATATCGCGGGTCGCGGTCCCTTGCATGAGGCAGCAGCTCCAGCCGGCACTGCACGCGTCGAGCTCCCGGTCGCTGCCGGTGTCGCAGAGACAGAGCGTGCCGGGCGACTCGAAGCAGGACCACTTCGTGGACGCATCCACGGCGGGGCCTTCGCTCGCGTCAGGCGTCGGGTCCTCGCCGGGCCCGCCGCCCGAGGCACACGCCACGGACAGGCTGACACCGAGCGCGATCAGCAGCAGCATCGGCATGGTCCGGCAGCACTTCACTCATCACCTCATGCCACGAACGCCATCGGGCCGGCGGCGAACCAGTCAACTACCGGCAACCTGCCGGTAACCTACCGGCAACGGGATCCTACCTATTTCTTCGCGGGGTCGCGCCGGCTTTTCGCGGGGCGACCGGCTTTTCGACCACTGTCGGGACGCTGACCGCCGATGACACCAGGCGGCCAGGCAGTCGCGGCGAGCCCCCTTGACAGAAACGTACCATACGGTATGGTTTGAGCATGACCTTCTCGCTCGCCCTCGGGCTCGCCTCCGCGCTCGCGCTGTTCACCGCGCTCGTCCACGCGACTCTCGGTGCGCCCGAGATCCTTCGCCCGGTGCTCGACGCACCGTTGCCCCGCGTCGTGCGCCACGTGATCGAGGTCGTGTGGCACGCGCTCACCTGGCACTTCGTCATCCTGGGCGCGGCGTTCGCGTGGGCGGCCTTCCGCCCCGACGCCGCCGGCGCGCCGGTCGTGGCAGTCCTCGGCGCTGCCACGACGCTCGGCTACGCCGCGCTGTTCCTCGGCCTGGCGCTCGCCCGCTTCGGCAACCCGTGGCGCATGCCGCAGTGGACGCTGTTCCTGCCGATGGGCCTGCTCGCGGGAGTGGGCCCCTGGCTCGACAAGGCGAGCGCGCCGCTCGTGGGCGACGTGGCCGCGATCGTCGCGGCCGGGGTGCTCGCCGCGCTTGGGCTGCTCCACGCGGTGTGGGCGGCCGGCTTGCCGTGGCCGCTTTCGGATCGGACGGCGCTCGCGCTCACCGTGGTGGGCGAGCCCGGCGATCGGATGCCCGGCCGCCTGGCCACGGTCGCGATCGCCGTCCTGCTGACCTTCGCGGCCGCATGGGTCCTGTCGCTGCGCGGCCTCCTCGTCCCTTCGCCGCCCGACGGGTTCGTACGCGCCGCGCTCACCTGGGGCATGGTCGGCGTCTTCGCGGTCCGCGGCCTGGGCGGCTTCTTCGAGGGCGCGCTCCGCCCGGCGATCGTCGGCACGCCCTACCAGCGCTGGAGCCTGCGCCTGTACTCGCCGCTCAGCGCGGCGCTCGCCGCCGCCGTCGGCCTCGCGGCGTCCTGATGGCGCGGACCCGCGGGGACGACTGGCTCCAGCGCGGCCTGGCCATCCTGCGCGAGGGCGGCGAGGCCGCGCTCACGATCGATCGCCTGTGCACCGAGCTGGGTCGCACCAAGGGGGCCTTCTACCACCACTTCAAGGACGTCGGCGCGTACGTGGACGCGTTGCTCGCGTTCTGGGAGGCCGAGCAGACGACCGCGCCGATCGAGCAGGCGAACGCGGCCGCGCCGGCCAGGCGCCGTCGCGCCCTCGATGCCGCCGTCCACGCGCTCGATCTCAAGCTCGATCTCGCCGTGCGCGCCTGGGGCCTGCGCGATGCGCGCGCGCGCGCCTTCGTGGCGCGGGTCGACGAGCGTCGGGTCGCCTACCTCGAGGAGGTCGCCGATCCCACGCTACCGCCCGGCTTGCGCCGGACGCTCGCCCGCCTCGAGTACGTCGCGTTCCTCGGCGCGCAGCAGCTCTTCCCCGATCTCACCGCGCCCGAGGCGCGTAAGGTCGAACGCGCGCTGCACGACGCGATGGCGGCCCTCGCCGCGACACGAAGGTCGACCTAACCGACCGGCGCGAGCCACGCCTTGATGGTCGCGTACACCTCGGGCCGGTCGAGCAGATCGAGGTGGCCGGTGGCAAAGGCGATCCACTGGTGCGCCTCGGGGAATCCGAGCGTGAGCTGCGGCTGCTCGTGGCGGCCGAGCGCGCTGGCCACGGGCACGAGCCCATCGCCGCGCTGGCTGCCGCCGGGGCCGGGCGAGAGCGTCGCCGCGATGGC
>JBKJOI010000410.1:0-4107 GCA_046595695.1 Haliangiales bacterium
ACCCATCCACGCGCCCGCCTGCAGCAGCGCCGAAAACACGCCCGAAGCGCGTCAAGAACGAATCACGTTCGTCCCGAGAAATCGACCGACGTCCGCGACCCTGGCGTCGTCCCTGCCATCTACTGCCGCCCCGGCAGTGCGCACTCCTGCTGCCGCCCCGGCCGTACGCACCCGCCGCGCCAGCGCGCACTCCTGCTGCCGCCCCGGTCGTACGCACCCGCCCGCGCCAGCGCGCACTCCTGCTGCCGCCCCGGCAGTAGGCACCCGACCGCGCCACCGCGCGCGGCCACGCCGACTTCCGACTCATTCGTGCGTTCCCACGCGCACCATCAGCTCCGGCTCCGCTCGCGCGTAACGAAGGCACCACCGCCAACGTGCCGTCGCGCCGACGAAGGCACCGCCCGCCCGCACGCGCCCCCCATGGCTTCTGCCAGCAACTGTGCAACGAAGGCACCAGCCGCGCCCGCCCACGCACGACCGCCGACGAAGCGCCTCGCCTCTGCTCCCCATGGATCCAAGGAACCTCGCGTCGCGCCGTGAACCGGTCACCTTCACGGTGGCGAGGTACTAGCGACGTGCCCGGGCGGCGCTCGGCGCCTGCTTCTTCGAGCGCGCCGCGCTCGGCTTGCGCGGCGCCTTCGCCTTCGCCTTCGCCTTCGCCTTCGCCTCCGGCGGCGCGTCCAGGAAGTACTCCAGCGATAGCTTCACGGTCTTCGCCGTGGGATGCACCACGATGTAGTACTGCCGGCGATCCAGGCCTTCACGAACGATCCGCGCCAGATGCGCGGCGTCGCGCGCCACCTCGGCGGGCGTGCGCTGCTCCTGCTTGTTCCGGCGGAGATTCAGGTGCACGTCGCGGAAGGTTGCGGCGATGTATCCACCGATCTCGTCGTAGATGTCCTTGGCCATGGGCGGAGCAGGCCAGCCTCGGCTGACGCCGTCAAGCACGCCATACACGCTCGCGCGGGTCGTTCATGTAGGCGCGGCTGGCCCGCCTGCGGCGAGAACGATCCCAACGTCTGGCCGCAGCGGATGTCGGTCGACGACGTGCGCGTCTACCAGACGTGGCCGCGCGGCGACCCGGGCACCGACCGCGCTCGCGGCTCAGCCCATGACCGAGACCTTCTCCGGCTCGATCACGTAGATCACGCGCTGCTCCTCGGGCTTGCGGAACGGGTACTTGTCCTGGCCCATGTACTTCTTCGCCATCTTGTCGATGTGCGCGTCGGCGCCCTCGGTGGTGATGTCGACCACGCGCCCGCGGACCATGAGCGCGCGGTAGGGGTTGTCGGGATCGGTGATCGAGAGCGCGACCCGCTTGTCCTTCTCGAGGTTCTGGTCCTTGCGACGGCCCCTGGCGGAGTTGATGAGGATCTTGCCGTCCTTCCAGTCCACCCAGACCGGCGTCACCTGTGGTGAGCCGTCCGGCATGAGCGTCGCGACGTGAGCAAACGACTTCTTGTCCAGGATGTCGGCGTGGGTCGTGGGAATCATCCTCCGAGCGTACACCCCCAAAGCGTGCGCAGCCATCGGGGCGCGAGCGTGCGCGCGAGCTCCCGTCTGCCACGCGCGTGTCGTCGTTCTTGCTTCGTGCGTCACGTCGCGGGCGCGGGCCAGCCAGGGAGCGTGCCCGCGGTCAGCCGCTCCGGATTCGCGATCTCCTGGGCGCGCATCCAGGCATCGCTCGCGCCTTGCAGCGCGCGGCCCTCGCTGCCGCCCACGGTCTCGCCGAGGCGGCGGCGCAGCACCGCCGCGTGCAGCGCGGTGCCGCGCTCGAGCGAGCGGGCGAGGGCGACTCGCAGGAACGGCACCGCGGCGCCTTCGCCGGCGGTGTGCGCGGCCAGCCCGGCGCGCAGGAGGCTCACGTAGTCGGCGGCCATCGGCATCGGCATGCGCGCGAGCCGGGCGGTGCGCGCGTGCGCCTCGGCGAGCAGGACGCGCGCGCCGCTCTCGTCGCCGCGCCGGCGCGCCGTGGCCGCGCGCGCGAGCGCGAGGCTCGCGGTCAGGAACAGCGCGTCGTGGCGCAGGAACACCAGCTCGCGCAGGAGTGAGCCGAAGTAGCGCTGCCAGCCGGCGCCCAGCTCCCTGGCGTGGGCGTCGACGTCGCCGGCGTAGAGCGCGATGTGCGTCAGGCTGCGCAGCGCCAGGTAGTCCTGGTTGCCGAAGACCTGGCTGCCCGGCAGCCACGACGCGATGGCGTCCTTGACGTCGCGGCGCGCGTCGTCGGGGCGATCGGGTACCAGGTGCATGTGCACGAAGAAGGTGCGGAAGTTCACCCCGATGAACTGGTTGCCCGCGCGCTCGGCGGCGCGGATGCGCGCCGGCACGCGCTCGCGGATCTGGGTGAGGTCGCCCAGGTTCTCGAGCGACCAGCAGCGCAGCTGCTCGATCACGTCGGCCTCCCAGCCCTCGAGCCGCCCGGTCGCCGCCTGCCACAGGCGCGCCGCCTCGGCCATGCCGTCCACCGTGCGCTGCCACTCGTTGTCGATGAAGAAGCTGCGCGAGAACGGGCAGACGTACGCGTAGACACGCGCCTGCTCCGAGCCGCTGCCCTCGGCGGCGCGTCGGCAGGCGTCGACGATCTTGGCGACGCGCGCGCGCCGGCCGGTGACCGCCTCGGCCATCGAGGTCGCGCACAGGAAGCGGCTGATGTTGTCCTCGTGTCCGGAGTCGAGCGCAAGCAGCGCGCCGCGTGTGGTGAACAGCGCACCGCGCACGGTGTCGAGCATCATCAGGCCGGCGCCGAGCGACCAGAACATGTCCAGGCGCGCGAGCGTCTCGGTGGGCAGCTCGTGCGCGGGCCGCGGGCGCCAGCGCAGCGGAAATGTTCGGCCGCGGCCGATGGTTTCCGGGGCTCGACGGTCGAGCTCGCCACGATGGAGCGCGTGGCTGCCGTCGGATCGGGGGGATCACTCGCCATGCCCCCCCGATCTTACGTCACCTGGCGGTCACCGAACACGGCGGCGAGTCCGCTTGCACTCCCGCGTCGCCGAGGGCGAAACTTCGGCGCGCAGTCGGCCATCTGAGTCCATCACTCCAGGAGAACGCATGCAGCTCGAGCAGTCGTCTATCCGTCGGTCCTCCCGTCTCGTCTCCAGCGCCGCCGCGCTCGCCACCCTGCTGCTGCTCGGTGGCGGCGTCGCGCACGCGCAGGCGCTCGAGCTCCCCGCGCCCAGCCCCAAGGCGAAAGTCGAGCAGCAGGTCGGCGTGACCAGCTTCCAGCTCGAGTACTCGAGCCCAGCGGTGAAAGGCCGCAAGATCTGGGGCACGCTCGTGCCCTACGACAAGCTCTGGCGCACCGGCGCCAACATGGCGACCAAGCTCACCGTGAGCCGTGACTTCAGCTTTGGCGGCAAGCCGGTCAAGGCTGGCTCGTACGCGCTGTACACGATCCCGGGCAAGGGCGCGTGGACGGTCATCCTCAACACCAACGCCAACACCGGCGGCACGAGCGGCTACGAGGAGAAGAACGACGTCGCCCGCATCACCATCAAGCCGGCGGCGATCCCGCTGCGCGAGCGGCTCACCTTCATCTTCAACAACACCACCGATGACGCCGTGGCCCTCGACCTCGAGTGGGAGAAGCTGCGCATTCGCGTGCCCATCACCGTCGACACCGCCGGCCACGTGAAGGCCAACATCGAGAAGGCCGTGAGCGACGCGTGGCGCCCGCACTTCGCCGCGGCGCGCTACCTGCTCGAGTCGAACGGTGACCTGGCGCTCGCGCTCGGCTACGCCGACAAGTCGATAGCCATCCAGCCGACCTGGTGGAACCACTGGACGCGCGCGCAGATCCTCGGCAAGCAGGGCAAGAAGGCCGACGCGGTCGCCGCCGCGCAGCAGGCGCAGACGCTCGGTAAGGGCGACCAGACCTACGAGGGCTTCTTCAAGGAAGACATCGCCAAGGCGATCGCGGGCTGGAAGTAAGCCCTTCGGGTCGTCGCCGTTGCCGCGAGACATCGTCCAGGCCTACCTTGCCGGTGAGGCCGGGGACTTCTTCGCCAGCCGTCCGGACGACGCCGAGGCGCGTGCGCGCCTGGTACGCGGGGCGGTGCGTCCGCTCGCGCCCGCGATCGCCGACGCGCTGACCGCGCAGAACGCGCGCCT
>JBKJOI010000421.1:0-7215 GCA_046595695.1 Haliangiales bacterium
GCCCCGGCGTTGATCTCCTCCCGGGTGCAGCCGCCCAGATCCATCATCCGGCTGGCCCACACCTCGTTGCACGGGCCGCGCCGGTCGCGGACCTCGTCGGCGGCCAGGCCCATCCACACGAGCGTGCCCAGCCGCACCGCGGTGCTCTCGTCGGGGCCGGTGCCGGGCAGGCGCAACGTGCCGCCCGTGGTCGTGCACGCGGCGGCGTTGCCCTGCGCGACGCCGACGGCGCAAGCGCGCGCGAACGCCGAAGCGCTGAGCACCGTCACCGGCAGGCCGGTCGACACCACGAGCAGCGCGTCGGCGCCCTGGCCGAGCGGGCGGTGCGGCGTTCGATCCAGGACGTCGGGAGCGGGATCCAGGTTCAGGCATGTGCCGATCACCAGCCGCGTCGCCGAGAACGAGACCTCGGCGCCCTCGAACAGGAAGGAGCCGCCGCCGCGGCGCGGCGTCGGCAGCACCGCCGAGCACTCGCGCGCGAGCACGTCGCTGTCGCCGGCGATGTTGGGGAAGAAGAACAGCGACTGGAGGTTGGGATCCAGACGCATGGCCAGGCTCTGCAGCTGATCGCCGCCCAGCACGACCGCGGGCTGCACGCTCGCACCGCCATCGATGCCGATCGCACCGAGCGCGCGCACGAACGCGGTGAAGCCCAGGAAACGCGCCCGCGTGACCGGGACTCCCGCCGGCCCCATCGCCTCGAGATCCAGGCTGGTGAAGCGGCGGTCGACCGTGGCATCGGTCGTGGTGCCGGGGTCGACCACGGTGATCGCGGTCCCGGTATCTATGATGACCGTGAGCGCGCTGCCCTCACACGATGCGAGCTCGGGGGCGCACCCCAGCAGGGCTGGGACTCCGCTGCCGAGATCGACCGAAACCGGAAAGGGATCGATGACATAGGTGCTGTCCCCACACCCGGAGGTCAGCAGCGCGAGCAGCCAGGATCGACGGAGAACCTCAATCACGACGCGGACTTTAGCATGGGCGCCTGCGCCCCGGCCGTGGTGACGTTGCCCCCAGGCGACCGGACGTCGGCACCACCCAGGTCACTGAAATGACAGGGGGGCACCCTTACAACCGCTTGGCATCACGCTTGCTGTAGGTGGGACCAGGACAAACGCCATGAAGTCTATCTGCTTCCATTGTCAGTTCGTCGGCGTCGGGGTTGTCGACCCTCGCTGCCCGCAGTGCAGCTACCCACTCATCATGAACATGGGCGGGGCGGCGCTGGCGACCAAGGACCTCGAGAAGCTGTTCGCGCACGCGGCGCCGGCCCACAAGGCGCCACCGTTGCCCGGCGTCAGCGCCGAGCCGCGCCAGGCGCAGCTGCTCATGGAGAAGCGCCGCCAGCGCGCGCAGGCGATGGTCGAGGCCAAGCGCGCGCAGGAAGAGCTGCTCAAGCAGCAGACCCGCCGGCGCGCGCTCGCCAAGTCGTTCGCCGCCTCGGCGGCGGTCGCGCTCGGCCTCCTGCTCACGCTCAACGTCTTCGGCGCGCTCTAGCCCCGCGGCGCACGCCGCTCGCGAGTCACGCCTCGCCTTCCTGCCCATCTCATCTATAGTCGGCTCGCATGAGCGATCCGCTTGCCGCGCTGTCCCCGTCGCTGTCGTGCAACTACACCACGCAGATCGTGATGCCGATGCACGTGAACGGCACCGGCGGCATCATGTTCGGCGGCATCGTCGTGTCGTGGATCGACGTCTGCGCGGGCGTGAGCGCCATGCGCCACGCCGGCGGCCAGGTGGTGACCGCGTCGATCGACCGGCTCGACTTCATCACGCCCATCCGCATCGGTGAGATCGTCGTCCTGCAGTCGCAGGTGAACTACGCGTCGCGCACCAGCATGGAGGTCGGCTGCCGCGTCGACACCGAGGATCCGCCCACCCGCGTGCGCCGCTACACCACCAAGGCGTACCTCACCTTCGTGGCGCTGGGTCCCGACGGCAAGCCACGCGAGGTGCCGCCGCTGGCGCCCGTGACCGAGGTCGAGCTCCGCCGCCACGCCGACGCCGAGAAGCGGCGCGCGGAACGTCTGCGGCTCAGGCTGCATCGGTGAAGGACATGGAAACTCCCGTCGTGATCGTCGATCAGTCGTCGTGGGGCCTCGTCCGGGTGACTGGTGGGGACCGCGTGCGCTTCCTGAATGGCATGCTCACCAACGACGTCGGCCAGCTCGCCACCGGCGGCTGGTGCCGGGCCGCGACGCTGAACGTGAAGGGGCGCGTGCTCGCGCTCGCCGACGTAGTCGCCGAGGACGACGCGTTCCTGCTGGTCACCGAGGCGGTCACCGCCGACAAGCTGCACCAGCTGCTCGACCGGCACGCCATCGCCGACGACGTCGAGCTGGCGCGCGTCGAGCGCACGCTGCACCGGGTCTGGGACTCGGTGGACGCGGTGTGGACGGCGCCGCTGGTGTTCGCGGCGCGTGCCGGCTCGCCCGAGGCGGAGATCGAGATCCGCCGCGTCGAGGCCGGCCTGCCCCGCTACGGCGTGGACGTGTCGGAGGACCACTTCCCCTTCGAGGCCAACCTGGAGCGGGCGATCAACTTCCAGAAAGGCTGCTACATCGGCCAGGAAGTGGTCGTCCGGGTGACCACCCGGGGCGGCGCAAAGAAGAAGCTGGTCGGGCTGCGGGTGGTGGGCGGCGGCGCCGCGCTGGCCCCGGGGGCGGTGGTCTCGGCCGCGGATCGCCCGGAGGCCGGCGCGGTGACCTCGTCGGTGGTGTCGCCCCTCGCGGGCACGATCGCCCTCGCCTACCTGCACCACACGCTGTGGGAGCCCGGAACCCGCGTCCAGGTCGCCGGTCGAGAAGCCGAGGTTTGCGGGTTGCCCTTCCCCCCCGCTTGATGCAATATGCCGCCCTTACTGGAGGAACGGCAGAGATGGGCAGAAACGACAACCGCCGCGGATGGAAGATGCGCCGCAAGAAGTCGCAGGTGAAGTACAAGGCGCGCATCAAGCGCAAGACCGCCGCGGCCAAGGCCGCCGGCATCGCGGCCGCTCCCGCTGCGGCGAAGCCGCCGGTGAAGAAGCTGAAGAAGAAGGCCGCCGAAGTCGAGTAGCTGCTCTCTCTGCGGAGCGACCTGCAGTCTCGCCCGCCTGGTCGACGGGAACTCACAAGCTGATCGTGTGAAAACGAGAACTTCCAGGTCCTGGTGCTCCGCACCGGGTCCTGGACGTCAGCTCGTGCTCACGCACGCCCGCCACGTGGCGCGCGTGCTCGGGCCGATCCACGTCACGCGGTGACCTCGCTCAGAAGGCGAAGGTCGCCGACCCGTAGGCGCGGAAGCCCTCGAAGTTGGACGGCAAGATCTCGAGGCGCGGCTCCAGGTCGTTGGCGTTGTCGTACGAGTAGCGTTCGTTGTTGAACGCGTTGTACACGGTGCCCTGCAGCTGCACCTTGCCGCTCGCCGAACGCCAGCGCAGGCCGACCTGGATCTCGGCCGAGGGCGGGATCCGGTCGATCACCGTCTCGTAGGCCTGCACCTGCACGGCCTGGGACGCATCGTCGGGGTTCGCGTTGCCGGTGAGCGGATCGACCATCAGGTCGCGCGCCTCGACGCGCCGGTTGGGATCCTCGAAGGCGCCGTAGACGCGCAGCACCGTGGAGAGCTCCATCCGCCCGGGGACGAGCTGGTTGATCATGGCCACGTTGAGCCAGTTATTGGGCATCGCGTGGAACGCGCCCTTGTCAGACATCTCGATGCGGTTGTAGGTGTAGCCGAGCTCGAAGCGGTGGCCGCCCTTGATGTAGAGCTTGGCCAGCAGCTCGCCCGAGTGGATGCCGCGCTCGCCCGTGTTCGCGTAGCGCCCGGCGATGAAGGAGATGTAGTTGGTGAGCGTCGTGTACGAGTAGTCGACGCGCAGGTCGAGCTCGCGGATGCGCCGCCGGCCCTTGAACAGCCGGGCGTTGATCTCGCCCTGCGCCGAACGGGAACGTTCGAGCTCGAGGTCGGGCGAGCCGCCGATGTTCACGGCCTCGCCGTTCGAGTCGGTGTTGTTGAAGACGGGCGCGCGGAAGCCCTCCGCGTAGTTGAGCTTCATGTGCCAGTTGGTGAAGAGCTCGTAGACGGCCGCGGCCGAGAACGTGGGCGCCAGGCCATAGCCGCGCGAGCTCGCGTCGAGCTCGGGCGCGATCTGCAGGCGCACGCCTGCGTCCAGGATGAGGCGCGGCGTCGGGCGGAGCTGCGCCGACGTGAAGCCACCCAGGGTAGTGCGGCTGACCTCGTACACCACGGTCACCGGGCACCCGGGGACGAACCCGGTCACGTCAGGCTCCTGGCTCGTCGCGTTCCACGTGCCCGTACGCGGGCAGGCGAACGGCAGCCGGCTCAGCGCGTAGGGGCTGAGGAAGGTGCTCTCGATGCCTGCGCCCCCGCGCGAGCCGTCGGTGCTGTCCTCGACCCACTCGTGGAAGGCCTCGACGCCGTAGAGCAAGCGGAACGTTTCGGAGATCTCGGCGTGCCCGTCGACGCTGCTGCCGGCGCGGTAGATGGTCGAGCGGGCGGTGAAGGCCAGGCCGCCCTCGAGGATGCCCGGCAGCGGCATGAGCACCAGCAAGGGATCGAAGTTGCGCACGAACTGGATGAAGTAGCCCTTCACGCTCACGCCTGCTGTGTCGGAGAAGCGCGCCTTGTACTCGGCCAGGCCGTAGCGGTCGAGAAAGTTGATGCGGCTGATGCGCGCGGCCCGCGCCGGGTCGTAGCAGCGATCCGTGATGCTCTCCGGATCGGCGCCCATGCACTCGGGCAGGTCGTCCTCGGCCAGGTCCTGGACCGCGAAGTTGCCGGCGAAGCCCATCCCGAAGTAGCGCTGCTGGAAGGGGATGGCCCACTGCAGCGTCAGCGCGCCGAGGGCGAGCTTGCCGTCGAAGTTGAGGATCCACGAGCGCCGGGGATCGGTGTCGCGGATCGGGCCATAGAAGAAGACCGAGTTGGGGTTGGGCAAGGGCGTCGAGTACATGTGCGCCGCGCGCGTGTAGATCGGCCCGCGGTAGCTCTCGAAGCTGGTGTGCAGCACCAGGCCCCAGCCCTCCTGGCCGAACAGCTCCGGGATGCCGGCGAGCACGTAGGCGCGCGCGGCGCTGCGGTCGCCCTTGCCGTCGGCGTAGCTGAAGTTGGCCTCGACCCCGTCGATGTCCTCGGCGTCCTTGGTGATGACGTTGACCACGCCGAGGAAGGAGTTAGCGCCCCACAGCACGCCGCCCGGGCCCGAGATGGTCTCGATGCGCTTGACCATCTCGAGCGGCAGGCCGCGATGGATGGGCGGCGAGTTGGCCATCGGATCGAACATCGAGAAGCCGTCGTGCAGTTGCAGCACGGCTTGCATGACGCCGCGCGAAAGCGCCTGAGGGAACTGGCCGTTGAACGCCTCGAAGCGCAGGAAGCCGGGGATGCGGTCGATGACCTCGCCGAGCGTGCGCGCGTGGCTCTGGCGCAGCTCGTCCTCGGGGATGATGGTCACGATGGCGGGCGCCTCCTGCACCGTGCTCACGCCCTTGGCCGCGCTGGTCACCAGGTTGGCGAGATCGAGCTCCTCGTCGGTTCCCTCGGGCTCGTCAGGGTTGTTCTCCTCGATGACGAGCACGGGCACCTCGATGTCCTGGGCGCGTGCGGAGCGTTCGCCCGCCAGGGCCAGGCAGAGCGCCAGCGTGCTGCAGAAGAGCCAACGTTCGAGTCGCGTCGTACGCGAGATCGCTGCCGAGCCAGACATCATGCGCCGGTACCCCCGATGAGTGACCGCCGCATCATCCACCCGACCCGGCGCGAGGACGAATTCTATTCGTCCGGATGAATTGTCAGTGAGTGAGTCCAGAGAGCCATCCCGTCGGCGTTCGCCGGCGCGCGCGCGGTCCGAGGCGCTACCCCTGCTTCTTCTGCTGCTTGTCGGTGATGACGTAGTCGCCCGAGTCGCTGACCGGCTGCGTCTGCGCGATCTCCAGCTCCTTGATGGTCGTCGGCACCGGCCCGAGCTTCTCGATCTCGAGCAGCTGTCGCGCGACGCGCGCCGAGTGGCCGACGATCTGCTCGGGCGTGGCGCGGCTCGTCCACGTGGGCGCCGCGCCGCCGAGCCCGGCCTCCGCGGCCTTGCGCCGCAGGTACGGCTCGACCTGGGCGAGCACGTCGGCGGCCAGGGCGCGCGCGCGGGCCCGCGCGAGCATCCAGCCGAGCAGGGCCAGGGCGGCAATCGATCCGGCGGCGGCGGCCACGATCCAGGGGAACATTGCGGCGCCGATGCTACCGCGAATCGGGCGGGCGGAAGAACGCGCGCAGCACGGATTCGGCCGGCTTGCCGCGCGGCGAGTAGCCGCCGTCCGAGGCGCCGCCCGCGCCCCACACCCAGACGAACACACCCGCCAGCGTCGGCTCGTCGGCCCAGGCGCGCGCGAACGCGACGAAGCAGAGTCTCTGCTCCTCGAGATCGACGTCAGCCGCGCGCGTGTAGTCCCACGGCCAGGCCGCCGCGCCGTCGCGGCTCGGGTAGCCGAGCTCGGTCAGCACGAGCGGCTTGCCGTGCGCGCGCGCGAACGCGGCCAGGCGATCGCGCCAGCCCCGCCACGCGGCGTCGAGCTCGGCGGGCGCCGCGTCGCCGCCCGCAGCCAGCGGCGGGTACGCCGAGACGCCGATGACGTCGACGCGCTCCCAGAACGAGACGTGCTCGTAGTGATCCCAGTTGGCGCTGTAGACAAGCAGGCCGTCGTAGCGGGCCTCGACCTCCGAAACCAGCGCGTACCAGCGATCGCGCCAGGCCTCGGTGGTGCCGAGCTCGCTGCCGATCGAGAAGCCCGCGGTGCCCTCGTCGGCGGCGAGGGCGGCGTAGTGCAGCACGAAGGCGCGGTAAGAGCGCCACCACGCGTCGACGGCGCGCGGCGCGATCGTGCCGCGCCACTCGCCGGCGCGGATCACCTCGAGATCGATGATCGGGAACAGCAGCACCTGTAGCCCGGCGGCGTGCGCGGCGCGGATCGCCGCGCGCAGCCGCTCGTCGGGCACGGTGACGCGCGGGTCGGGCGCGAGCGTATCGGAATGGATGTCATGCTGGCGCCAGTGCACCACCAGCAGAACGTGATCGGCGCCGAGCGCGCGCACGTCGGCGAGCTGGGTCGCGAGCGGGTACGCGGGGTCGCCGGCGGCCGCGCCGTCACCGACGAGATCCCACAGCCCGAGCGCGACGCCGCGCAGGCGCAGGCTGGCCGCCGCGGCGGGGACGTCGGTGGC